>NZ_JBJDRL010000007.1:0-100923 GCF_044987475.1 Microbacterium sp. ZW CA_36 | reverse complement strand
AGGGCGAGGGACCGCGGCGGGCCGTCGACACCGCTCTGGCGGAGCTCCGGCAGGCAGTGCCCGAGCTCGACGCCGAGGCGGTCCTCGGGCCGCTCGCCCACGGCGAGTCGGTCCGCGCGCTGGTGAGGTTCGAGTACGGTCTGGGCGCCCGCGCGACCGAGAGCCTGCGCGCCTCGGTCGTGAGCCAGGCCGTGAAGGGCCGCCGTCCCGCGAAGGGACGCACACCGGGCGCCGCCAATACACTGAAGGTTCGGGTCGACGTGCCCGATCTCGACCTCTGACCCTCGATCGTTCAGGACCGTCATGCGCCTCGTCTTCGCCGGCACGCCCGAGCCGGCTGTGCCGTCATTGCGGCGGCTCGCGGCCACCGCTCACGACGTCGTCGCGGTCGTCACCCGCCAGGATGCTCCGCTCGGGCGCAAGCGCGTGCTCACGCCCTCTCCCGTCGCCACCGCCGCCGAGGAGCTCGGGATCCCCGTGATCCGCGCCGACCGGCTCGATGCGACCGTCACGGCCGAGATCGCGGCCCTCCAGCCCGATCTCGGGGTGATCGTCGCCTACGGCGGCCTGGTACGCGAGCCGCTGCTGTCGACGCCCGCCCACGGGTGGATCAACCTGCACTTCTCCCTGCTCCCGCGCTGGCGCGGCGCGGCGCCCGTGCAGCACGCCCTCATCGCGGGCGATGCGCGCACCGGCGCGAGCGTGTTCCAGCTGGTCCCCGCGCTCGACGCCGGCGACGTCTTCGGCGAGCTCTCCATCGACGTGCCCGCGGACGCCACCGCGGGGTCGCTGCTCTCGGCGCTCGCCGAAGACGGCGCCGGGCTGCTCACCGACGTCGTCGATGCGATCGCCGAAGGCTCCGCGGTCTCCCGCCCGCAGGTGGGCGAGCCGACCTACGCCTCGAAGCTCGGCGACGACGACGGCCGCGTGCGCTGGGACGAGCCCGCGGACGCCGTGCTCGGGCGCATCCGCGGCGTCACACCCGAACCGGGCGCCCACACGACGATCTCGGGCGTGCGGCTCAAGGTGCTCGCCGTCGCGTCTGCGCCGGCGGACGCTCCGCACCTGCAGCCAGGCGCCCTCGCGCTGCACGGCGGCAAGGTCGTCGCCGGCACCACGTCCGCGCCGATCGTGCTCGACACGGTCCAGCCGGCGGGCAAGGGCGCCATGCGCGCCGCCGACTGGTGGCGGGGCCTGCGCGATGCGACCCCGGTGGCGGGATCGTGAGTCGCACGATCGCGGCGCGACGCGTCGCCTACGAGACCCTGCGGGCGGTGCACGAGTCGGACGCCTACGCGAACCTGCTCCTGCCGACCGCCATCGCACGCGCCGGTCTCGCGACGCAGGACGCGGCACTGGCCACCGAGCTCACTTACGGAACCCTGCGTCGCCAGGGCACGTACGACGCGGTCATCGAGATCGCCGCCGACCGGCCCGTCGCCGACATCGATCCCGCCGTGCTCGACGCGCTCCGGCTGGGCGTCCACCAGCTGCTGTCGACACGGGTGGCCTCGCACGCGGCCGTCAACGAGTCCGTGGAGCTCGCCCGCGCGGCCGGCGGCCGGGGAGCGGCCGGATTCACCAACGCCGTGCTGCGCCGGGTCTCTCGTGACACCCCGGGGGACTGGATGACGCACGTCGCCGAGAGCGCGCGCTCCGACGACGAGCAGCTCGGGCTGCTGTTCTCGCATCCGGTGTGGGTGGTGCGGGCCTTCCGCCGTGCGCTGGCGGCCGAGGGCCGGGCCGAGGAGCTCGAGGCGCTGCTCACCGCCGACAACGCGTCGCCGCGCGTCACGATGGCGGCCCTTCCCGACCTCGCCGACGTGCCCGAGGACGCGCGCCGCACCCCGTTCTCGCCGATCGGCTTCCGTCTCGGCGGCGGCGACCCGGATTCGACCGTGCGCGGTTCGGGCGGCCGCATCCGGGTGCAGGACGAGGGTTCACAGCTCGCGGCTCTGGCACTGACGCGCGCCCTTCCTGTGACGCCGGGGGAGCTGTGGCTCGACCTGTGCGCGGGCCCCGGAGGCAAGACCGCGGTGCTCGCGGCGGAGGCGCTCGCACACGGCGCGTCCCTCGAGGCCAACGAGATCTCGCCCGCGCGCGCGGGGCTCGTGCGCCAGGCGCTCGCCGGCGTGCCCCTCGAAGTGCCGGTGTCGGAGGAGGACGGCCGGCTGCGTGCGCAGGACGCCCCCGAGACCTACGACCGCATCCTCGTCGACGCGCCCTGCACCGGACTCGGCGCGCTGCGCCGCCGGCCCGAAGCGCGCTGGCGCAAGGCGCCGAGCGACGTCCCGGCGCTCACGCAGCTGCAGCGCGAGCTGCTCACCGAGGCGGTGAGCGCGCTCAAGCCCGGCGGCGTGGTGGCGTACGTGACCTGCTCGCCCCATCTCGCCGAGACGGCGGGCGTCGTGGCCGACATCCGCCGCGAATGGGACGGGGCGATCGAAGAGCTCTCCGCGCGCGACGTCATCACGTCGCTGTCGGATGCCGACCCCGGCCTTCCGCCGCAGGCCGACGGCAGCGGGCGCGCCCAGCTGTGGCCGCACCGCCACAACACCGATGCGATGTCTGTGACGCTCCTGCGCCGCGTCTGAGCTGCCTCAGGCGCCGCGCTCACTCGCGCAGATGAATGCCGTGGGGCATCTGCTCGAACTCCGTGCGCAGCGCGACGAGCGCCGCGCTGTGCGTGCGGCCCAGGTCGCGGGCGTCGACCGTGACTTCGGCGCCCTCCGGCAGCGCCTCGGCGAGCTCGCGCAGCACGGCGACGACACGCTCTGTGCCCGCCAGTCCGAGCTCGCCCGCCAGGCGGAGCACGCGTCCCGTGTCCGTGTCCTCGACCGTGAAGGCCGGAACCGCGACGCTTTCGTGCGGCTCGAGCATGTGCATGCCGAACCGCTCGCCGAGCGTCTCGAGGAGAGCGATGCCGCGTACGGAGTTGCCGTGCTCGTCGAGGCGGGGACTGAATGCGGCGACGCCGAACTGCGACGGCGCGACGGCGAGAAGACCGCCGCTGACCCCGCTCTTCGCCGGCAGGCCGACGCGCAGCAGCCATTCGCCCGAATAGTCGTACATGCCGCAGCTCGTCATGATCGACAGCACGTCACGGGCCACCGCCTCGGCGACGACCCGTTCGCCCGTGACCGGATTGAGGCCGCCGAAGGCGAGGGTCGCCGACATCACGGCGAGGTCGCGAACGGTCACGAGCAGCGAGCACTGGCGGAAGTAGGTCTCGACGGCGATCTCGACCGAGCCGTCGATGATGCCGTACGAGTGCAGGAGGTGTGCCAGCGCGCGGTTGCGGTCGCCGGTCGCCGACTCCGAGGCGTAGACCTGCTCGTCGACCCACAGCGAGCGTCCCGCGAAGGCGGAGAGACCCTCGACGATGCGGGACGTGCGGTCGTCGACGACATCGCCGGGGATCAGCGACGAGGTCGCGATCGCCCCCGCGTTGACCATCGGATTGGCCGGTCGCCCGGTGAGGGGTTCGAGACTGATCGCGTTGAAGGGTTCGCCGCTCGGCTCGGCCCCGACCTTGCGCAGGACCGCGTCGCGCCCCCGGTCGGCCAGGGCGAGGGCCAGCACGAACGGCTTCGAGATCGACTGGATCGTGAACTCGTGAGTGACGTCACCGACCGCCCGCACGCGCCCGCGCGGACCCACCACCGCGAGCGCCAGCCGCTCCGGGTCGGCGGCGGCGAGTTCGGGGATGTATCCCGCGGGGGCGCCGTCGTCGTGGGGCCGGATGTCTTCGAGAACCTCGTGCAGCAGCGCCGTGATGGGATCCACGGGTCGACCATAATGGACGCGTGCTTCCGATCGACGACAGCGGCCGCCAGGTCGGCATCCGCATCAATCCCAGCGTCCTGGCCGCCGACTTCGTCAACATGCAGACGGAGCTCGCGCGCATCGCCACGGCGGACTTCGTCCACGTCGACGTCATGGACAACCACTTCGTGCCGAACCTGACGTTCGGGCCGCAGATGGTCGAGCGCATCCAGGCGACGAGCCCCGTGCCGCTGGACGTCCACCTCATGATCACGAACCCCGACCGCTGGGCACCCGGCTATGCGGAGCTCGGCGCCGCCTCGGTCACGTTCCATCTCGAGGCGGCGAAGGAGCCGGTCGCTCTCGCGCGCCGCCTCCGCGCGATCGGCGCGCGCGCCGGTGTCGCGGTGAAGCCTGCGACGCCCGTGGAGGGTCTCTTCGACCTCCTCGACGACTTCGACCAGATCCTCGTGATGACCGTGGAGCCCGGCTTCGGCGGTCAGTCGTTCATGCCCGAGACGATGCCGAAGCTGCGACGCCTGGCGGACGAGGCTCGCCGCCGCGGGTCGTCGGTCTGGCTGCAGGTCGACGGCGGCATCGGCGAGTCGACCATCGCGGAGGCGGCGGAGGCGGGCGCCGACACGTTCGTCGCCGGATCCGCCGTCTTCGGCGCCGACGATCCCGCGAACGCCATCACCGGGCTCCGGGCATCCGCCCGCGCCCACGCCCACTGACGCCGCGGACCGCGCGTCATCGATTCGAGAGGGAGCGCATGGCCACCGACGACGAGGCGTCCCCTCCGCAGCCCGCGCATCGCCGTCACCTCCATCGCCTCCTCGACGCGTACAGCGGCGAGCACGCGGTCTACGGCCTCGTCCTCGTGACGGCTCTCGTCGCCGTCGGCTGGGAGGAGGACACCGACTTCGAGGTGCTGCTGTTCGTCTTCGGCACCGTTGTCATCTTCTGGCTCGCGCACATCTACGCCGCGGTGGTCGCCAGCCGCGCCGTCCGCCCCGCGAAACCGCTGATGACGGCGATCGGCGACGGCGCCCGTCACTCCTCGGGGATGCTGATCGCGATGCTCGTTCCGGCTGCGCTGCTGCTGCTGGGCGCGCTCGGCCTGGTCGAGGAGTACACCGCGTACTTCCTGGCGCTCGGCAGCGGCATCGTGCTGCTCGCGGTGATCGGCTATGCGAACGCCGCCCGCAACGGGAGCTCCTGGCCCTGGCGGATCGCCGGCCTCCTGGCGACGACACTGCTCGGCATGCTGGTGATCGGGCTGAGCATCCTCGCGCACTGAAGCCCACGCCGGGCCGGGCCGCCCGGCTCGCGTCACGCGGCGCCGCGGCATCCGTCCGGTGGGTCCGGGTAACGCGCGCTGCGCGTGTATCGAAGGGCGATACCCTGGCATGGTGAAGACGTTCGACACGCTGTACGCCGAGCTCGCCGCGAAAGCGGCCGAGCGCCCCGAGGGTTCGGGAACCGTCGCACAGCTGGACGCGGGCGTGCACGCGATCGGCAAGAAGATCGTGGAAGAGGCCGCCGAGGTGTGGATGGCGGCCGAGTACGAGTCGACGGATGCCGCAGCCGAGGAGATCTCTCAGCTGCTGTACCACCTGCAGGTGCTGATGCTCGCGAAGGGGCTGAGCCTCGAGGATGTCTACCGACATCTCTGAGCCGCGATCCTCATCCGTCCTCGAACCCGAAAGCCACGCTGCCATGCTGCGAATCGCCGTGCCGAACAAGGGATCGCTCGCCGAGACCGCCTCCGAGATGCTCCACGAGGCGGGTTACATCGGGCGCCGCGACCCGAAGGACCTCCACGTCATCGACCCTCAGAACGAGGTCGAGTTCTTCTATCTCCGCCCCAAGGACATCGCCACCTACGTCGGCTCGGGCGCGCTCGACGTCGGCATCACCGGCCGTGACCTGCTGCTCGACGCGCGGATGCCCGGCGCCCGCGAGATCGAGCAGCTCGGGTTCGCGGCCTCCACCTTCCGCTTCGCGGCGCCCGCCGGGCGCTTCTCCGAGGTGACCGACCTCGAGGGCGCGCGCATCGCGACCTCGTACCCGGGGCTCGTCGACGGCTTCCTCGACGAGCACGGCGTCGCCGCCGACCTCGTGCCGCTCGACGGCGCCGTCGAGTCGGCCGTCGAGCTGGGCGTCGCGGACGCGATCGCCGACGTCGTGGAGACCGGCACCACGCTGCGCCAGGCGGGCCTGGACGTCTTCGGGCCGGTGATCCTCAAGTCCGAGGCCGTGCTCATCGGCGCGCCGACCGAGGCGGAGGGCGTCGAGACGCTGCTCCGGCGCCTGCGGGGCGTCATGGTGGCTCAGCGCTACGTCATGGTCGACTACGACCTGCCGGCGGATCTCGTCGACACCGCCGTCCAGATCGCTCCCGGCATCGAGTCGCCGACCATCTCCCCGCTGCGGGATGCGGCGTGGGTGGCGGTGCGGGTGATGGTCGCCCGCAAGGGCGTCAACCAGGTCATGGACGCGCTGTACGCGATCGGCGCCCGCGCGATCCTCGTGACAGCGATCCACAACGCGAGGCTCTGATGGACGGGACAGCACCGACGAACGGAGCCGTGTCATGAGCCTGGTCTGCCGCGTCATCCCGTGCCTCGACGTCGCCGCGGGTCGCGTCGTGAAGGGCGTCAACTTCCAGAACCTGCGCGACATGGGCGATCCCGTCGAGCTCGCGCGGGAGTACTTCCACCAGGGCGCCGACGAGATCACCTTCCTCGACGTGACGGCGACGGTCGACGAGCGGTCCACGACCTACGACGTCGTCCGGCGCACCGCCGAAGAGGTCTTCATCCCGCTCACCGTCGGCGGCGGAGTCCGCTCGGCCGACGACGTCGGCCGGCTGCTGGCCGTGGGCGCCGACAAGATCGGCGTGAACTCCGCCGCCATCGCCCGCCCCGCGCTCCTCGACGAGATCGCCGACCGGTTCGGCGCCCAGGTGCTCGTGCTCTCGCTCGACGTGAAGCGCGCCTCGCCCGACCTGCTCGACCGGGTGCCGTCCGGCTTCGTCGTCACGACGCACGGCGGGCGCACCGAGACGGAGCTCGACGCGCTGGAATGGGCGCGCGAAGCCGTCGAGCGCGGCGCAGGCGAGCTGCTGGTCAACTCGATCGACGCCGACGGCACGAAGCAGGGGTTCGACCTCGAGCTCGTGGCCCTCATGCGCGAGGTCGCCAGCGTGCCGGTGATCGCCTCGGGAGGCGCGGGCTCGGCCGCCGACTTCGGTCCCGCCATCGCCGCGGGCGCCGACGCCGTGCTCGCGGCATCCGTCTTCCACTCCGGCCAGCTCACCATCGGCGACGTCAAGGCCGCGATGGCCGCCGACGGCATCGCGGTGCGGGAGGTGGCGGCATGAGCGAGAGTGTCGACGAGCGCATCGCACGCGTGACGTTCAACCCCGACGGCCTGGTCGCGGCGATCATCCAGCAATGGGACACGCGCGAGGTCCTCATGCTCGGCTGGATGGATGCCGAGGCCCTCCGCCGCACCCTCACCGAGGGCCGCGTGACCTTCTGGTCGCGCTCCCGCCAGGAGTACTGGCGCAAGGGCGACACGTCCGGCAACATCCAGCTGGTGCGCGAGGCGCGCCTGGACTGCGACGGCGACGCCGTGCTGGTCGAGGTCGAGCAGATCGGGCCCGCCTGCCACACCGGCACCCGCACCTGCTTCGACGCGGACGACCTCGAGGCCGTCCGCGGCCCGGAGGCCGTCGCGTGATCCGCAGGGCGCGACTGCTCGCCGTCGTCGTCACGGTGCTGTGCGGGGCGATCGGGGTGATCTCGTCGACGCAGACGTGGCTCACCGTCGTGCTCGAGGACGCCGCCCGCCACGTGCTCGAGGTGCCCGGCGCCTCGGCGCTGCCGGTACTTGCCCCGCTCAGCCTCGCCGTACTCGCTCTCGGCGCGGCCCTCTCGATCGTCGGGCTCGCGCTGCGGTACATCTTCGGCGCACTGGCCGTCCTCATCGGTGGCGTGCTGGCCTGGCTGACCGCCCGCATCGTGCTGGAGCATCCCGTCTCGGCCGTAGCCTCCGTCGTCACCGAGTCCACCGGCATCGCGGGCGAGTCGTCCGTCGCGACGCTCGTCGCGTCGATCGACGCGACGCTCTGGCCGGCGGTGACCCTCGCCGTCTGGGTGGTGCTCATCGCAGCCGGGGGGTTCGTCCTCGCCACCGCACACGGCTGGTCGCGCACCGGGCGGCGGTACCGCACGGACGACGCCGCACAGCCGGCTCTGCGGGCCGGTTCCCGCCGTCCCGGCGGCGACGGTTCGCGCCCCCACGACGCCGCCGGATCCCGGGCCATCGACGACTGGGACGACCTGTCGCGTGGCGAGGATCCCACCGCCTGACCGCTAGACTGGCGTCATCCCGCGCTTCCCAGGCTTCACGAGGAGATATCCATGAGCAACAACATCGGCGACCCCGGCCACGGACACTCGCCCGCCGCCTGGACGGCCGTCGTGATCATGCTCGTGGCGGTCGCACTCGGAACCCTCTTCTACTTCCTCGACATGCCCGCCCTCGTGTGGGCATCCGCCGGTCTCCTCGTCGTCGGCGCGATCGTCGGCTGGGCGATGTCGCGCGCCGGTTACGGCGTGAACGGCTCGAAGTACGTGGCGAAAGAGCACTGATCGTGCTCGCCGACCTGACGGCCGGCGCGGTTGAGGATGCCGAGGCACGCGCCTCGGTGCGGCCAGTGGCAGCGGTCGAGGCCGCAGCGCTGGCGCAGCGTCCCGCGATCGACGCCGTCGCCGCCCTCGCTCCGTCCGACCGCGTCAAGATCATCGCGGAGGTCAAGCGGGCGAGCCCCTCGCGCGGCGACCTCGCGGCGATCCCCGATCCCGCTCTGCAGGCTCGTCGCTACGAGGAGGGCGGCGCGTCCGCGATCTCCGTCCTCACCGAGGGGCGGCGCTTCAAGGGAAGCCTCGCCGACCTCGAGGCGGTGAAGGCCGCGGTCACCCTGCCGGTGCTGCGCAAGGACTTCATCGCCACCGAGTACCAGGTGCTCGAGGCCCGCGCCGCCGGTGCGGACCTCGTGCTGCTCATCGTCGCCGCGCTCGAGCAGGATGTGCTCGCCCGCCTGCACGCGTTCACCCGCGAGCTGGGCATGACCGCGCTCGTCGAGACGCACTCGGCCGCAGAGGTCGACCGTGCGGCAGAGCTCGACGCGCAGCTCATCGGCGTCAATGCGCGCGACCTGTCGACGTTCCAGCTCGACCGCGACCTGTTCGGGCGGCTGGCGGAGCGCATCCCCGCCGGCGCGGTGAGGATCGCCGAGTCGGCTGTGCTCGTCCCCGAGGACGTCGCCCACTACCGGGCGGCGGGGGCGGACGTCGTCCTCGTCGGCGAGGCCCTGGTCACCAACGATCCCGTATCCACCCTGCGCGCCTTCCTGCAGGCAGGCGCGGGCGATGCACTGAGCGAAGGAAGGGCGACGCAGTGAGTCTTCGCGAGGCCCCCGGGCCGCTGTTCGGCGAGTTCGGCGGGCGCTACATGCCCGAATCCCTCATCGCCGCCATCGATGAGCTGGCGGCCGAGTACGAGGCCGCCAAGGTCGATCCCGCATTCCAGGCCGAGTTCGTCCGCCTGCTCCACTCGTACGCGGGCCGCCCGTCGCCGATCACCGAGGTGGCGCGGTTCGCCGAGCACGCCGGGGGAGCGCGCGTGTTCCTCAAGCGCGAGGACCTGAACCACACCGGCTCGCACAAGATCAACAACGTGCTCGGCCAGGCGCTGCTCACCCAGCGCCTCGGCAAGACCCGCGTGATCGCCGAGACGGGCGCCGGCCAGCACGGCGTCGCGACCGCGACCGCCGCGGCGCTGTTCGGCTTCGAGTGCACGATCTACATGGGCGAGGTCGACACCGAGCGCCAGGCGCTCAACGTCGCCCGCATGCGCCTCTTGGGCGCCGAGGTGGTGCCGGTGAAGACCGGCTCGCGCACGCTGAAGGACGCCATCAACGACGCCTACCGCGACTGGGTCGCCAGCGTCGAGACGACGAACTACATCTTCGGCACCGCCGCGGGACCGCATCCGTTCCCGGCGATGGTGCGCGACTTCCAGAAGGTGATCTCCGAAGAGGCGCGCGCCCAGCTGCTCGAAGAGGCCGGGCGGCTTCCGGATGCCGTCATCGCCTGCGTCGGCGGTGGCTCGAACGCCATCGGCATGTTCGACGCCTTCCTCGACGACGACGTGAAGCTCTACGGGGTGGAGGCCGCCGGCGACGGCGTGGACACTCCTCGCCACGCCGCATCGATCGAGCGCGGACGCCCGGGAGTGCTGCACGGCGCGAAGACCTACGTGCTGCAGGACGAGGACGGCCAGACGGTCGAGTCGCACTCCATCTCGGCGGGACTCGACTACCCGGGCGTCGGACCCGAGCACGCCTGGCTCGCCTCGATCGGGCGTGCCGAGTACATCCCCGCGACCGACGACCAGGCGATGCAGGCGCTGCGGCTGCTCTCCGAGACCGAAGGCATCATTCCGGCGATCGAGTCGGCGCACGCCCTCGCCGGAGCGCTGCGCATCGGGCGGGAACTCGGCCCGGACGCGATCCTCGCGGTCTGCCTCTCGGGCCGCGGCGACAAGGACATGGACACCGCCGCGCGCTACTTCCACCTGTACGACGCTGCCGCCGCTGCGGCGGAGGGCGCCGGGCCGGTCGAGACCGCACCGTCCGACGACGCCGCCAAGGGAGAGGGCACCAAGCTATGAGCTCCCGCGTCGCCGCGGCGATCGACGCCGCCCACGCCGCAGGCCGGGGCGCTTTCGTCGGCTACCTGCCGATCGGCTTCCCCGACCTGCGCACGAGCATCGACGCAGCCGTCGCCCTTGCCGAGAACGGCGCCGACGTCCTCGAGCTCGGTCCGCCCTACTCCGACCCGGTGATGGACGGCACCGTCATCCAGGAGGCCACGCAGGCGGCCCTCGCCGGCGGCTTCCGTCTGCGCGACACGTTCACGGCGGTGCGCGAGATCACGCGCCGCGTGGACGTTCCGGTGCTCGTGATGACGTACTGGAACCCCGTGCTGCAGTACGGGGTCGACCGGTACGCCGACGATCTCCTCGCCGCCGGGGGAGCGGGACTCATCACCCCGGACATCACACCCGAAGCCGCTCCCGAGTGGATCGCCGCGAGCGAGCGCACGGGGCTGGACCGCGTGTTCCTCGCCGCGCCGACATCGACCGACGAGCGCCTCGAGCTGATCGTCCGGCAGTCCACCGGGTTCGTCTACACGGTGTCGACCATGGGCATCACCGGCGAACGAGCGCAGCTGGACGCCGCCGCCCGCACGCTCGTCGCCCGGCTGCGCGAGCACGGGGTCGAGCACGCGTGCGTCGGCATCGGCATCTCGAACGCCGATCAGGTGGCGGGTGTGCTCGAGTACGCCGACGGCGCGATCGTCGGCACCGCGCTCGTCCGCGCGCTGCGCGAGGGCGGAATCGACGGCCTCGCCGCGACCGCGCGCAGCCTCGCCGCCGGCACCGCGCGCAGCGCGAACTAGACTTCTCAGGTCGGCGCGTGCGCCGGCCCCTCCCGCACGGATCCAGCAAGGACACGGTTCTCCCATGATCACCGCCGCCGCGAGCGTCGTCGCCAGCATCCCGAGCCCGTCGATCAGCTACTTCGACATCGGCCCCCTGCGGGTCCACATCTACGCGCTGTGCATCATCACGGGCATCATCATCGCCGTGCTGTGGACGAACGCCCGCCTCACCAAGCGCGGCGCCGAGCCGTGGGTCGTCATCGACATCGCCCTCCTCGCCGTGCCGCTCGCGATCATCACCGCCCGGATCTACCACGTGCTCACGCACTGGAGCTTCTACTTCGGCGAAGGCGCGAACCCGCTGTCGGCGCTGTACATCTGGGAGGGCGGCATCGCGATCTACGGCGCCCTCATCGGCGGCGCCGTCGGCGCGTGGCTCGGCTGCCGGTGGACCGGCATCCGCTTCTGGACCTTCGCCGACGCACTCGCGCCCGGCCTTCTCCTGGCCCAGGCGATCGGCCGGTTCGGCAACTGGTTCAACCAGGAGCTGTACGGCCTGCCGACCGATGTGCCGTGGGGCCTCGAGATCGACTACCCGAACCCCGCGTGGCCGATCGGCCTTCCGGAGGGGACGCTCTTCCACCCCACCTTCCTCTACGAGGTGCTCTGGAACGCCCTGGGCGTCCTGGTCATCGTGTGGGTCGGCCGCCGCTTTCGCCTGCAGTGGGGTCGCCTGTTCGCCGTGTACCTCATGTGGTACAGCGCCGGACGCATCGTGTGGGAGTCGATCCGCATCGACCCGAGCGACATCTTCCTGGGCCTGCGCACCAACGTCTGGGCGGCCATCCTGGGCGTCGTCGTCGGTCTGGTGATCTTCTTCGTGCAGAAGCGCCGTCACCTGGGTCTCGAGCCGTCGCCCTATGTGTCCGGCCGCGAGTGGAACGCCGGACAGGCTGTACAATCGCAGAACACCGACGGCTTCGTCGACGTCAGCGAACCCCCGACGTCCGAGGTCGAAGAGGTCAGCGCCACAAGCACTCCTGCCACCAAATAACGCCGCTCAGTTCCCGAGGAGCGTGCGCCCAGGGCCGACGTCGTCCCATCTTGACTATCAACGTGAGGACGGTAGGTATGGCTTCGAGCCCCCGTCACGTCGTCTCTTCGGAGACGAACTTCCCCGCTTCGTCCGGCCGCGCCGGCTTCCCGCAGAAGCAGGGGATGTACAACCCTGCCTTCGAGAAGGACGCCTGCGGACTGGCCATGGTCGCGACGCTGCGCGGCGAGGCCGGCCACGACATCATCGATCTGGCCCTGACGGCCCTTCGCAACCTCGAGCACCGGGGCGCGATCGGCTCGGACGCCGGCACCGGCGACGGTGCGGGCATCCTCACGCAGATGCCCGACGCGTTCCTGCGCGCGGTGGCCGGCTTCGAGCTGCCGCCGGTGGGCGAGTACGCCGCGGGCATGGTGTTCCTGCCCCGCGACGCCGACGCGCGCGCGGCCCAGAAGACGGGCATCGAGCGGATCGCGGCGTCCGAGGGCATGACCGTCCTGGGCTGGCGCGAGGTGCCGACCTCCGACGATCACCTGGGCAAGCTCGCCTTCGCGGCGCGCCCGGTCTTCGAGCAGGTCTTCGTGTCGCACCCGGCCTCGGGCGACCAGCCGGCCCTGTCGGGCATCGCGCTGGACCGGCGCGCCTATCGCCTGCGCACCCGTGCGCGCACCGAACTGGACGCGTACTTCGTGTCGCTGTCGGCGCGCACGCTCGGGTACAAGGGCATGGTCACGACGCTGCAGCTGGAGCCGTTCTACCCCGACCTGCAGGACGAGCGCTTCGCGTCGGAGCTCGCCGTCGTGCACTCCCGTTACTCGACCAACACGTTCCCGTCGTGGCCCCTCGCACAGCCGCTGCGCATGCTCGCGCACAACGGCGAGATCAACACCGTCAACGGCAACCGCAACTGGATGCGCGCGCGGCAGTCCCAGCTCCAGTCCGAGCTGATCGGCGACATCCGCCCGCTGCTGCCGATCTGCACCACCGGCGCCAGCGACTCCGCGTCGTTCGACGAGGTGCTGGAGCTCCTCACGCTGACCGGCCGCAGCCTGCCGCACGCCATCATGATGATGGTGCCGGAGGCGTACGAGAAGCAGGCCGACATCGACCCGAAGCTGCGGGCGTTCTACGAGTTCCACTCCATGCAGATGGAGCCGTGGGACGGCCCCGCCGCGCTGATCTTCACCGACGGCACGCTCGTCGGCGCCACGCTCGACCGCAACGGCCTGCGTCCCGGGCGCTGGACGGAGACGACCGACGGCCTCATCGTCATCGGCAGCGAGACCGGCGTGCTGGACTTCGAGCCCGAGCGCATCAAGCGTCGCGGGCGTCTGCGCCCCGGCCGCATGTTCCTCGTCGACACGGCGCAGCGCCGCATCATCGAGGACGACGAGATCAAGGCGCAGCTCGCCGAGCAGGAGCCGTGGCAGGAGTGGCTCGACGCCGGGCGGGTGCGCCTCGCCGAGCTCCCGGAGCGCGAGCACATCGTGCACCCGATCGCCTCGATCACGCGCCGTCAGCGCACCTTCGGCTACACCGAGGAAGAGGTCAAGATCCTCCTGACCCCGATGGGTCAGAACGGTGCCGAGCCGCTCGGCGCGATGGGTTCCGACACCCCCGTCGCCGTGCTCAGCGAGCGCCCCCGCCTGCTGTTCGACTACTTCACGCAGCAGTTCGCGCAGGTCACGAACCCGCCGCTGGACTCGATCCGCGAGGAGGTCGTCACGTCGCTGGGCCTCGGGCTCGGTCCCGAGCGCAACCTCCTCGAGTGGGGCGCCGAGCACACGCGGGTCGTGACGCTCGACTTCCCGGTGATCGACAACGACGAGCTCGCCAAGATCCAGCACATCGACACCGCCCTTCCCGGCCGGACATCGGTCACGATCCGCGGCCTGTACCGCGTCGAGGCCGGTCACAAGGGCATGAAGAAGCGCCTCGAGCAGATGTGCCAGGAGGTCGACCAGGCGATCGAGGACGGCGCGGAGTTCATCGTGCTCTCCGACCGCGACTCCAACAAGGACCTCGCGCCCATCCCGTCGCTGCTCATGCTGGCCGCCGTGCACCACCACCTCATCCGCAAGGAGACGCGCATGAAGTGCGGCCTCGTGGTCGAGGCCGGCGACGTGCGCGAGGTGCACCACGTGGCGACGCTGATCGGATACGGCGCATCCGCCGTCAACCCGTACCTCGCCATGGAGACCGTCGAGTACCTGGTGCGCGCGGGCTTCATCACCGGGATCTCGCCCGAGAAGGCCGTCAAGAACCTCATCTACGCGCTCGGCAAGGGCGTCCTGAAGATCATGTCGAAGATGGGCATCTCGACCGTGTCGTCGTACGCGGGCGCGCAGGTCTTCGAGGCCGTCGGCCTGTCGCAGGACTTCGTCGACACGTACTTCACCGGCACCGAGTCCAAGCTCGGCGGCGTCGGGCTCGACGTCGTCGCGGCGGAGAACGCTGCGCGCCACACGTACGCCTACCCCGAGGATGCGGCCGTCCGCGCGCACGAGCGCCTGTGGACCGGCGGCGAGTACCAGTGGCGGCGCGACGGCTCGCCGCACCTGTTCAACCCCGACACGGTGTTCCGGCTGCAGCACTCGACGCGCACCCGCCGGTACGACATCTTCCGCGAGTACACGAAGCTGGTGGACGACCAGGCGAGCGAGCTCAAGACGCTGCGCGGGCTGTTCGCCCTCAAGACCGAGGGCCGTACGCCGGTGCCGATCGACGAGGTCGAGTCGGTCTCGTCGATCGTCAAGCGCTTCTCGACCGGGGCCATGAGCTACGGGTCGATCTCGCGCGAGGCGCACGAGACCCTGGCGATCGCGATGAACCGCATCGGCGGCAAGTCCAACACCGGCGAGGGTGGCGAAGACACCGACCGCCTGCTCGACCCGGAGCGCCGGAGTTCCATCAAGCAGGTCGCCTCGGGCCGCTTCGGCGTCACGAGCCTGTACCTCACCCAGGCCGACGACATCCAGATCAAGCTCGCGCAGGGCGCCAAGCCCGGCGAGGGCGGGCAGCTGCCGCCGACCAAGGTGTACCCGTGGGTCGCGCGCACCCGCCACGCGACCGCCGGCGTCGGCCTCATCTCGCCGCCGCCGCACCACGACATCTACTCGATCGAAGACCTCAAGCAGCTGATCTTCGACCTGAAGCGCGCCAACCCCGGTGCGCGGGTGCACGTGAAGCTCGTGAGCCAGTCGGGCATCGGCGCGGTCGCGGCCGGCACCGCCAAGGCGCTGGCCGACGTCATCCTGGTGTCGGGCCACGACGGCGGCACCGGCGCGAGCCCGCTCAACTCGCTCAAGCACGCCGGGACCCCGTGGGAGCTCGGGCTCGCCGAGACGCAGCAGACGCTCATGCTCAACGGCATGCGCGACCGTGTCGTCGTGCAGGTCGACGGCCAGCTCAAGACCGGCCGCGACGTCATCATCGGCGCCCTGCTCGGCGCCGAGGAGTTCGGCTTCGCGACGGCGCCCCTCGTGGTGTCGGGCTGCATCATGATGCGGGTCTGCCACCTCGACACCTGTCCCGTGGGCGTCGCGACGCAGAACCCGGTCCTGCGCCAGCGCTTCAACGGCAAGCCCGAGTTCGTCGTGAACTTCATGGAGTTCATCGCCGAAGAGGTGCGGGAGTACCTCGCCGAGCTCGGCTTCCGCTCTCTCGACGAGGCGATCGGTCGCAGCGACCTGCTCGACGTCAACGGCGCGGTCAACCACTGGAAGGCGAACGGCCTCGACCTCGCCCCGGTGCTCGAGGGCCCCGTCTTCGCCGAGGACGAGCCGCGCCGCAACACCACCGCGCAGCTGCACGAGCTCGACGAGCACTTCGACGTCGCGCTCATCGAGCGCGCTCAGGACGTCATCGCGAACGGCGGCGAGATGACCATCGACCTGCCGATCCGCAACACCGAGCGCGCCGTCGGCACGCTCCTCGGTCACCACGTGACGAAGGAGCGCGGCGAGAACGGCCTCCGGTCGGGCAGCATCGTCGTGAACCTCACCGGGTCGGCGGGCCAGTCGTTCGGCGCATTCATGCCCTCGGGCATCACGCTGCGTCTCGAGGGCGACTCCAACGACTACGTCGGCAAGGGCCTCTCGGGCGGTCAGATCGTCGTGCGGCCGCCGCGCGGCGCCACCTTCGACGCGTCGAAGAACGTCATCGCGGGCAACGTGATCGGCTACGGCGCGACCCTGGGCACGATGTTCCTGCGCGGTGTGGTGGGCGAGCGCTTCTTCGTCCGCAACTCCGGTGCCACCGCGGTCGTGGAGGGCGTCGGAGACCACGCCCTCGAGTACATGACGGGCGGCCTCGCCGTCATCCTCGGCGCGACAGGACGCAACCTGGGCGCGGGGATGTCGGGCGGCACCGCCTACGTGTACCGGCTCGACAGCAAGCTCGTCAACCGCGAGGCGCTCGCCTCGGGCGAGCTGGAGCTCGGCGAGCTCGGCTCGGGAGACGCGGAGATCCTCCGCGACCTGCTCGAGCAGCACGTCGCCGAGACCGAATCGACTCTCGCGCAGGCTCTCCTCGACGACTTCGAGGCCGAGCTGGCGAACTTCGTCAGGGTCATGCCGCGCGACTACGCCGCGGTGCTCGAGACCCGTCAGGCGGCCGTCGCGGAGGGGCTCGACCCCGACGGCGACGTCGTCTGGAACCGCATTCTGGAGGTGACGGGTGGCTGACCCGAAAGGCTTTCTCAAGGTTACCGAGCGCGAGCTGCCCCCGCGGCGGCCGGTGCCGGTGCGCATCATGGACTGGAAAGAGGTCTATGAGCCGGGCGACGGTGCGGTGCTCCGGCGCCAGGCCGGGCGCTGCATGGACTGCGGCGTGCCGTTCTGCCACAAGGGCTGCCCGCTCGGCAACCTGATCCCGGAGTGGAACGACCTCACGTGGCGCGGCGAGGGCCGTGCCGCCAGCGAGCGTCTGCACGCGACGAACAACTTCCCGGAGTTCACGGGACGCCTGTGCCCGGCGCCCTGCGAGAGCTCGTGCGTCCTGGGCATCAACCAGCCGGCCGTGACGATCAAGCAGGTCGAGGTGTCGATCGCCGACGAGGCGTTCGCGAACGGCTGGATCGAGCCCGAGCCGCCGGGGCGCCTGACCGGCAAGACGGTCGCGGTCGTCGGATCCGGTCCCGCCGGACTCGCCGCCGCGCAGCAGCTCACCCGCGCCGGTCACACCGTGGCCGTGTTCGAGCGCGACGACCGCATCGGCGGACTCCTGCGCTACGGCATCCCGGACTTCAAGATGGAGAAGAAGCACCTCGAGTCGCGTCTTCGCCAGATGCAGGACGAGGGCACGCGGTTCCGCGCCGGTGTCGAGATCGGCCGCGACATCTCGTGGGCCGACCTCCGTGCCCGCTACGACGCGGTCGTCATCGCGACCGGCTCGACGGTGCCGCGCGAGCTGGCCATCCCCGGGCGTGACCTCGCCGGCGTGCACTTCGCCATGGAGTACCTCGTCGAGTCGAACAAGGCCGTCGCCGGCGATGCCGTGCCGAACCAGATCACGGCCGAGGGCAAGCACGTCGTCGTGATCGGCGGCGGTGACACGGGCGCCGACTGCATCGGCACGGCCCACCGTCACGGCGCGCTGAGCGTGACGAACCTCGCGATCGGCCGCCGCCCTCCCGGCGAGCGTCCCGAGCACCAGCCGTGGCCGATGGACCCCCTCGTGTTCGAGATGCAGTCGGCTCACGAAGAGGGCGGCGAGCGCACCTACCTCGCCTCGACCGTCGAGTTCCTCGCGAACGGCGCGGGCGAGGTGCGCGCCCTGCGCGTGGCCGAGACCGAGTTCGTCGACGGCCGCCGCGTGCCCAAGAGCGGCACCGAGCGCGAGATCCCCGCCGACCTGGTGCTCATCGCGATGGGCTTCACCGGTCCCGAGCGCGCGCTCCTCGAGGAGCAGCTCGGCGCCCGCTTCACCGAGCGGGGCAACGTGCGCCGCGAGGACGACTACCAGACGACCGCCCCGGGCGTGTTCGTGGCCGGCGACGCCGGCCGCGGGCAGTCGCTCATCGTGTGGGCGATCGCCGAGGGACGTGCCGCCGCAGCCAGCGTCGACCGCTTCCTCATGGGGGAGACGGAGCTGCCTGCTCCGGTCCGCCCGACCGATGTCGCCATCGGCTTGCAGCCCGCGTAGGCTTGCCGAGGCACTCGCCACCTTCAACCCACCCGGAGATACCACGGATGAGACGCGCCAAGATCGTCGCCACCCTTGGGCCCGCCACGTCGACATATGAGATGGTCCGCGCGATCATCGATGCCGGCGTCGACGTCGCCCGCTTCAATCTGAGCCACGGGGACTACTCGGTCCACGACAACAACTTCGCCAACGTGCGCAAGGCCGCCGACGACGCGGGACGAGCGGTCGCGATCCTCGTCGACCTGCAGGGTCCGAAGATTCGCCTCGGCAAGTTCGAGAACGGACCGCACGAGCTCGCGGTCGGCGACATCTTCAAGATCACCACCGACGACATCCTGGGCACCAAGGAGATCGTCAGCACCACGTTCAAGGGCCTCCCGAACGACGTCAAGCCGGGCGACTTCCTCCTGATCGACGACGGCAAGGTGCGCGTCGAGGTCGTCGAGACCGACGACACCGTCGTCACCACCAAGGTGATCGTCGCCGGCCCGGTCTCCAACAACAAGGGCATCAACCTCCCCGGCGTCGCCGTGAACGTGCCGGCGCTGTCCGAGAAGGACGAAGCCGACCTCCGCTGGGGCCTGCGCGCCGGCGCCGACCTCATCGCGCTGTCGTTCGTCCGCGACGCGAAGGACGTCCAGCGCGTCCACGTCATCATGGCCGAGGAGGGACGACACGTCCCGGTCATCGCCAAGATCGAGAAGCCCCAGGCGGTCGACAATCTCGAGGAGATCATCGACGCGTTCGACGGCATCATGGTCGCCCGTGGCGACCTGGGCGTCGAGCTGCCGCTCGAGGCCGTCCCGATCGTGCAGAAGCGCGCGGTGGAGCTCTGCCGCCGCATGGCGAAGCCCGTCATCGTCGCGACGCAGATGCTCGAGTCGATGATCGAGAACCCCGTCCCGACCCGCGCCGAGACGAGTGACGTCGCCAACGCCGTGCTCGACGGCGCAGACGCGGTCATGCTCTCGGGCGAGACCAGCGTCGGCAAGTACCCGGTCGGCGTCGTCGAGACCATGGCGCGCATCGTCGACTCCACAGAGGAGCACGGCCTGGACCGCATCCTGCCGCTCACGACGAAGCCGCGCACCCAGGGCGGCGCCATCACGCTGGCCGCGATGGAGGTCGCGGAGTTCGTCGACGCGAAGTTCCTCTGCATCTTCACCGAGTCGGGCGACACCGCCCGTCGCATGTCGCGGCTGCGCCCGCGCATCCCCATGATCGGCTTCGCACCCGAGCCGGCGATCCGTCGTCGCATGGCGATCACCTGGGGCGTGCAGTCGACGCTCGTCGAGCATGTCGCGCACACCGACCTGATGTTCATCCAGGTCGACGACTACCTGCTGTCGAACGACCTCGCGAAGGTCGGCGACAAGGTCGTCGTGATCTCGGGATCGCCTCCCGGGATCATCGGCTCCACGAACGACATCCGCATCCACAAGGTGGGCGATGCGGTGCACGGCAAGGCGCCGATCTACAAGACACGGGACTGACACCTCCCTCCACCGGACGGCTGCGACCACTACTGTGGTCGCAGCCGTCCCGGCATTTCTTCGAGAAAGGTGGCGCCGATGTTCTTCGGTGACTTCTGGTGGTTCCTGCTGTGGAGCTTCTACTTCATCGCCTACCTGTACGTGGTGATCGTGATCATCACGGACCTGTTCCGCGACGAGAACCTCAACGGCTGGCTCAAGGCGCTGTGGATCATCGCCCTCGTGTTCGTGCCGTTCCTCACGGCGATTGTCTACATCATCGCCCGCGGCAAGGGGATGGCCGCCCGTGCCCAGGCCGCCCGCGGGGGAGTCGTGCCCGAGTCCGACGACTACCACCCGGCCGCATCGTCGAGCCCGGCGGAGGACATCGCGAAGGCGAAGGCCCTCCTCGACGCCGGCACGATCTCTCAGGGCGAGTTCGACGCCCTCAAGAGCAAGGCGCTCGGCCACCAGTACTTCGGCGCGTAAGCCCGCACACTCAGCAGAGCGGATGCCTCAGGTCGAGGCATCCGCTCTGCTGTGTGTGCGGCGGGTACAGGCTCAGCTGATCTTCTTGCGATAGATCGACATCGAGATCACGTAGCCGACGACCAGGATGCCGACCAGCCACGCCATCGCGACCCAGATGTCGCTGCCGACGGGCTCACCCGCGAACAGTGCGCGCATCGTGTCGACGATCGAGGTCACCGGCTGGTTCTCGGCGAACCACTGCACAGGTCCCGGCATGCTCTCGGTCGGGACGAAGGCGGAGCTGATGAACGGGAGGAAGATGAGCGGATACGAGAACGCACTCGCGCCGTCCACCGTCTTCGCCGACAGTCCCGCGATCACCGCGAGCCACGTGAGCGCCACCGTGAACAGGACGAGCATGCCGATGACCCCCAGCCAGGCGCCGAAGCCGGCGCCCGTGCGGAAGCCCATGAGCAGCGCCACGCCGATCACGACGGCCAGGGAGACCATGATCGACACGAGCGAGGTCAGCACATGCGCCCAGAGCACTCCCGACCGTGCGATGGGCAGCGACTGGAAGCGCTCGAAGATCCCGCCCTGCATGTCGAGGAACAGCCGGTACGCCGTGTACGCGATGCCGGAGGCGATCGTGATGAGCAGGATGCCGGGCAGCATGTAGTCGATGTACGACCCCGTGGTGAGGGTGCCCGTGTCGATCGCCCCGCCGAAGACGTAGACGAACAGCAGCATCAGGGCGATCGGGGTGACCGCTGTGGTGATGATGGTGTCGGGGCTGCGCAGGATGTGCCGCAGCGACCGGCTGGTCAGAACCGCGGTGTCGCGGATGGTGTGAGCGGTCATCGTCCTTCCTTCCGTGTCGTGGGAGCGCCGGCCTCGGCGTCTCCGGGTTCTGCGGGCTCTTCCTCGCCGGTCAGCGCGAAGTACACGTCCTCGAGGCTCGGCTGCTTCTCGACGTACTCGACCTTCGCGGGTGGCAGCAGCTTCTTGAGCTCCTGCAGGGTGCCGTTGACGATGATGCGCCCCTTGTGGAGGATCGCGATGCGGTCGGCGAGCTGCTCGGCCTCGTCCAGATACTGCGTCGTCAGCAGCACGGTCGTGCCGCCGCGGGTGAGCTCCTTGACGGCGTCCCACACTTCGATGCGCGCCGCCGGGTCGAGGCCGGTCGTCGGCTCGTCCAGGAAGATCACCGGCGGGTTGCCGATGAGGCTCATCGCGATGTCGAGCCGGCGGCGCATGCCGCCGGAGTAGGTCGACGCCCTGCGGGAGCCGGCCTCGGTGAGCGAGAAGCGGGCGAGGAGCCCGTCGGCGATCCCGCCGGGGTCGGGGAGGTGCCGCAGCTGGGCGATGAGCACCAGGTTCTCGCGTCCGGTCAGGACCTCGTCGACAGCGGCGAACTGGCCGGTGAGACTGATGGTCTCACGCACCTTCTGCGACTGGGCGACGACGTCGAACCCCGCGACGGCTGCCGTGCCGGCATCCGCCTTGAGAAGCGTCGCCAGGATCCGCACGACCGTGGTCTTGCCGGCGCCGTTCGATCCGAGGAGCGCGAAGATGCTTCCGCGCGCCACCTCGAAGTCGACGCCGCGCAGCACGTGCAGGTCCTTGTACGACTTCTCGAGCCCCTGGACCTTGATGGCGGTGTCGGTGGTCATTTCCCTTCTCCCTTCTCTGCCTCGTCGATCGCCTTGTTCAGGCGAGCGCGCTCCTTGTCGATCCACTGCTTGCCGGAATACGCGGCGGTGAAGTCCTCGGCGAACGTCGAGGGCTCGTCGCCGACGATGTCGCGCACGGGCGTCCCGTCGGCTGCGGCGCGCTCCCAGAGGTCGGCCGAGTCGCTGAGCATCTGCATCATCGTGTCGCCGTCGGTCATGCCGCCGGAATACATGAAGTACCGATCCAGCGCCTTGGCGGCTGCGCGGTAGGGCTCGGGGAGAGCCTCGATGCGCGCCTTGTACTGCCGGTACTGCTTCTTCTGCTCGAGCGAGCCGGTGACGATCTCGTACCACTTGGCGGCCATGATCAGTTCTCTTCCTTCAGGTTGTGGGGTTCGTTGTCTGCGTTCTGGTGGTGGAGCTGTTCGATGCGTTCTGCGAGGAAGCTCCATGTCCTCCAGAACTCCGCGAGCTGCTCGCGGCCCTGCGTGTTGAGGGAGTACACCTTTCGCGGCGGACCCTTCTCCGAAGGGACCTTCTCGACGTCGACGAGGCCGCGCTGCTCGACCCTGACCAGCAGGGCGTACACCGTGCCTTCGGCGATGTCGGAGAAGCCCTGGTCGCGCAGCCACGAGGTGATCTCGTACCCGTAAGCGGACCGGCCGGACAGGATCGCCAGGACGATCCCCTCCAGCGTGCCCTTGAGCATCTCGGTCTCCTGCTTGCCCATCTCGCACCTCCTCAGTACTCAGTGATGTTGACTACTGGTAGACAGTAACACTAGGTACCGGTACTTAGCAACACCGAATACCAAACTTCCTCGAAGGCACCGCGAACACAGAAGAGCGGATGCCTCGCGATCGAGGCATCCGCTCTGCGGGATGTTGAAGGTGCCGGTGGTGGGAGTCGAACCCACACGCCCTTGCGGGCAACCGAGTTTGAGTCGGTCGCGTCTGCCATTCCGCCACACCGGCCCGCGCGGCATGCCGCGCGTCCGCGAACGACCATACCGTAGGATTCAATGGTGACTGAGCAGGAGCAGACCGCCGCATCGACGGCATCCACCCCCCGCCGCGTCGTGGTCGCCGAGGACGAGTCGCTCATCCGACTCGACATCGTCGAGATCCTCCGCGACAACGGCTTCGACGTGGTCGGAGAGGCAGGCGACGGTGAGACCGCGGTGGCGCTGGCCACCGA
Source organism: Microbacterium sp. ZW CA_36 (assembly GCF_044987475.1). NCBI lineage: Bacteria > Bacillati > Actinomycetota > Actinomycetes > Micrococcales > Microbacteriaceae > Microbacterium > Microbacterium sp. ZW CA_36. The sequence goes on along the minus strand of NZ_JBJDRL010000007.1, from coordinate 77,627 downwards.
ACTGCGCCCCGATCTGGTGATCATGGACGTGAAGATGCCGCAGCTCGACGGCATCTCGGCCGCTGAGAAGCTCAGCAAGAACCACATCGCCCCGGTCGTGCTGCTGACCGCCTTCAGCCAGAAGGAGCTCGTCGAGCGCGCGAGCGAGGCGGGCGCCCTCGCCTACGTCGTCAAGCCGTTCACGCCGAACGACCTGCTGCCGGCCATCGAGATCGCCCTCGCCCGCTACGAGCAGATCATCACGCTCGAGGCCGAGGTCGCCGACATGGTCGAGCGCTTCGAGACCCGCAAGCTCGTCGACCGGGCCAAGGGCCTGCTCAACGAGAAGATGGGGCTCAGCGAGCCCGAGGCCTTCCGCTGGATCCAGAAGGCCTCGATGGACCGCCGCCTCACGATGCAGGACGTCGCCAAGGCGATCATCGAGCAGCTCGCGCCCAAGAAGGGCTGACCACACACCTCTTGCAAGAGCGGATGCCTCGATCGAGGCATCCGCTCTTCTCATGTCGCCGGCGACAGCGCCTTGATGTGGTTCGTGATGCGCACGGTCGAGCAGCGGCGGCCCTGATCGTCGGTCATGACGATCTCGTGGACGGTGAGGCTGCGACCGAGGTGGATCGGCGTGCACACGCCCGTGACGTACCCGGAGGTCGCCGAGCGCGTGTGCGTGGCGTTGATGTCGACGCCCACGGCGAGGCGTCCCGGACCGGCATGGAAGTTCGCGTGCATCGATCCGAGCGACTCGCCCAGCACCACGTAGGCGCCGCCGTGGAACAGGCCGACGGGCTGCGTGTTGCCCTCGACCGGCATGCGGGCCACGGCGCGCTCGGGCGTGAACTCCAGCCACTCGAAGCCCATCTTCTCGGCGAGAGCGCCGATCCCACGCCCCAGCGCCCATTCGACTCCGTCGACCGCGGCGGGGGAGTGGTCGGGCATGGCTCACCTTCGGATCGGGTCGGCAGTGGGGCGCTGCGACGCGGAAATCGACTGTCGTCGGCCCTGACTAGGCTTGCAGGGTGACGGACTCCGCAAAGCCTACCCTTCTCGTCGTTGACGGCCATTCGCTGGCATATCGGGCGTTCTACGCACTCCCGGTCGACAACTTCTCGACGAAGGACGGGCAGCACACGAACGGGATCTACGGGTTCCTCGCGATGCTGATCAACCTGATCAAGGCCGAGAAGCCGACGCACCTCGCGGTCGCCTTCGACACGTCGCGCCAGTCCTTCCGCACCCGCGAGTACACCGAGTACAAGGCCAATCGCTCCGAGACGCCCTCCGAGTTCAAGGGCCAGATCCCGCTGCTGCAGGACTGCCTCGCGGCGATGAGCATCCGAGTGCTCCAGCAGGAGGACATCGAGGCCGACGACATCCTCGCCACCCTCGCCACGCAGGGCGTCGCGAACGGCTTCCGCGTGCTCGTGTGCTCGGGCGACCGCGACACCATCCAGCTCGTCAACGACGACGTCGTCCTGCTCTACCCGAACGTGCAGGGCGTCTCGCAGCTGAAGCGCTACGACCGCGACGCGGTCATCGAGCGCTACGGCGTGCCGCCCGAGATGTACCCCGACGTGGCGGCGCTCGTCGGCGAGACCAGCGACAACCTGCCGGGCGTGCCGAAGGTGGGCGAGAAGACCGCCGTGAAGTGGCTGAACCAGTTCGGCTCGCTCGACGCCCTCCTCGACGGCGCGGACGCCATCAAGGGCGTCGTCGGCGGCAATCTGCGAGACCACATCGAAGACGTCCGCCGCAACCGCCGTCTCAACCGCCTCATGACAGACGTCGAGCTGCCGCTCGGCCCCGACGACCTCGAAGTCCAGCCGATGGACGCGCAGGCGGTGCGCGACATCTTCTCGCGGCTCGAGTTCAAGACGCTGATCCCGCGCGTCGCCGAGCTCGCCGGCATCGAGCAGCAGATGGCCGCGGTCACCTCGGCCGCGGCCGAGCTCGCGCCGATCGCGACCGAGCTCGCGCCGGCGGACTTCGCCGCGTGGCTCGCGAACCGCGACGGCGAGGTCGGCGTGACCATCGCAGTCGAGGGCGGTCTGCCGGCACGCATCGGCGTGGCGACGGCGGATGCCGCGGCCGAGGCGTCGTGGAGCGCGGAGCTCGCCGCTGCGCTCGAGCCCTGGCTCGCGTCCGACGCGCCGAAGGCGTTCGCCGACGCGAAGCCCCAGGTGAAGGCGCTCCGCCGCGCCGGCCTGCGCGTGGGCGGCCTGGCCTTCGATGTGATCATCGCCGGCTGGCTGCTGCGGCCGAGCTTCCCCGACAAGACGCTCGCCGATCTGGTCGACCGCTACCTCGACGAGAAGCTGCCCGAGGCCGACCCCGCACAGCTCGTGCCAGAGACCGAGGGCGCCACCACCGGCCAGCTGTCGTGGTACCTGGTGCGCGTCGTAAACGCGGTGCGGGCCGAACTGCCCGACAGCGTCGCGGCCGTGCTCACCGACATCGAACTGCCGACCCTGCACACGCTCGCCGACATGGAGCTCGCCGGCGTCGCCGTCTCGCACGAGAGGCTGTCGGCGTTCTCCGGCGAGCTCGGCGCGCGTGCGGACGCCCTCGCCGTGCAGGCGTACGCCGCCATCGGCCGCGAGGTCAACCTCGGCTCGCCGAAGCAGCTGCAGGAAGTCCTGTTCGACGAGCTGCAGCTGCCGAAGACGCGCAAGACCAAGACCGGGTACTCGACGGATGCCGCAGTCCTGGCCGACCTGCAGGAGACCAACCCGCACCCGTTCCTCGATCTGCTGCTCCAGCACCGCGAGGCGACGAAGCTGCGCCAGATCATCGAGTCCCTCGACAGTGCGATCGGCGGTGACCGCACCACCGGCGCGGACGGACGCATCCACACCACGTACGTGCAGACCGGCAGCCAGACCGGCCGGCTCTCGAGCACCGACCCGAATCTCCAGAACATCCCCATCCGCACCGAGGAGAGCCGCCGCATCCGCTCCGCGTTCATGGTGGGCGAGGGGTACGAGACGCTGCTCACCGCCGACTACTCGCAGATCGAGATGCGCATCATGGCGCACCTCTCAGAGGATCCGGGCCTGATCGAGGCGTTCAACTCGGGCGAAGACACGCACCGGTTCGTGGGCTCGCGGGTGTTCGGGGTCGCTCCCGAAGACGTCACCCCGGCGATGCGCACAAAGGTGAAGGCGATGTCGTACGGCCTCGTCTACGGCCTCTCCGCGTTCGGGCTCTCGAAGCAGCTGCGCATCGAGCAGGCCGAGGCGAAGCAGCTGATGATGGAGTACTTCGCCCGCTTCGGCGCCGTACGCGACTACCTCCGCTCGTCGGTCGAGCAGGCCCGCATCGACGGCTACACCGAGACGATCTTCGGACGGCGGCGCCCGTTCCCCGATCTCGCCAGCCCCAACCGCGTGCTGCGCGAGAATGCGGAGCGCGCCGCGCTCAACGCCCCGATCCAGGGCAGCGCGGCCGACATCATGAAGATCGCACTGTTCCACATCCACGACGACTTCGCGGTCGAGCAGCTGCGTTCCCGGGTGCTGCTGCAGATCCACGACGAGCTCGTGATCGAGGTGGCACCGGGGGAGTGGGATGCCGCCGAGCACATCGTCCGCACGCGCATGGGCGATGCGGCGCAGCTGTCGGTGCCGCTCGACGTGCAGATCGGCCGCGGCGACGACTGGAACGCCGCCGGCCACTGATCGGCCGGCGCGGTGCGATCCGCGATCGGACCGGCATTCTCGTTTGTCGGCACCGCGTCTCATGCCTAGGCTCGGAGCCATGACAGACGAAACCCGCACGCCCACGCAGATCGACAAGATCGCTGATGCGTGGGTCGACACCCTCGCCGAACTCGAGCCGACGCTCGCGACCTACATCGGCCGGTCCGAGTACAACGACCGATTCGGCGACTACAGCCCGGCCGGTCAGGAGCGCCTCGTGGAAGAGGGACGCAAGACGCTGGCCGCCCTCGAGGCCTCGGCCGTCGCCGACGACGTCGACGCCGTGACGAAGGACGACCTCTCGAGAGAGATCCAGCTGGAGCTCGACCTGCACGATGCGAAGTGGCATCTGCGCGACATCAACGTGATCGCCTCGCACGCGCAGAACATCCGTTCCGCGTTCGATCTCATGCCGACCGCCACCCCCGACGACTGGTCGGTGATCGCCACGCGTCTCGGCGCGGTCTCCGGTGCGATCGACGGATACATCGCCACCCTCCGCGAGGGGATCGACCAGGGCGTCGTGCCCGCGCGGCGCCAGGTGGTCGAGGTCGCCACGCAGATCGCCCGCTACACCGCCGACGGCGGATTCTTCGCGACGTTCGCCGCCGAGGCGGCTCCCGAGGAGGGTCAGCTCCCGGCATCCCTCGCCCGTGAACTGGCCGACAACGCCAACGCCGCGCGGGTCGCCTACGACGAGCTCGCGTCGTTCCTGAGCGGTGAGCTGGCACCGGCGGCGGGGGAGAAGGACGCGGTCGGCCGCGAACTGTACGCACTGCACTCGCGGCGGTTCCTCGGGGCGACGATCGACCTCGACGAGACGTACGAGTGGGGTGTCGAAGAGCTCGCCCGCATGGTCGCCGAGCAGGAGTCGATCGCCGACGAGATCAAGGCCGGCGCCACGGTCGAAGAGGCCGTCGCATTCCTCGAAGAGGACGCGAGCCGCAAGCTCTACGGCACGGACGCGCTGCAGAAATGGATGCAGGAGACCAGCGATCGCGCGATCGCCGAGCTCGGCAAGACCCACTTCGACATCGCCGAGCCGATCCGCAGCCTCGAGTGCATGATCGCGCCGACGAAGGAAGGTGGGATCTACTACACCGGCCCGACCGACGACTTCTCGCGCCCCGGCCGCATGTGGTGGTCGGTGCCGGAGGGCGTCGAGGAGTTCGACACGTGGCGCGAGCTCACGACGGTGTACCACGAGGGCGTCCCGGGACACCACCTGCAGATCGCGCAGGCCGTGTACAACCGCGCGCAGCTGAACACCTACCGCCGCCTCCTCGCCGGGACCTCGGGGCACGCCGAGGGCTGGGCCCTGTACGCGGAGCGGCTCATGGAGCAGCTGGGCTACCTCTCCGATCCCGCAGACCGGCTCGGCATGCTCGACGGCCAGCGCATGCGCGCGGCCCGCGTCGTGCTCGACATCGGCGTGCACCTCGAGAAGCAGCGCCCCGACGGTCAGGGACCGTGGGACGCCGACTTCGCCCTCGAGTTCATGCTGCGCAACGTCAACATGCCCGACGAGTTCGTCCGGTTCGAGGTGAACCGCTACCTCGGCTGGCCGGGTCAGGCGCCGTCCTACAAGGTCGGCCAGCGCATCTGGGAGCAGCTGCGCGACGAGGTCGCCGAGCGCGAGGGCGCCGACTTCTCCATCAAGCAGTTCCACAAGCGCGCGCTGGATCTCGGCGGAGTAGGACTCGACACGCTGCGCATGGCGCTCTCGCGCTGAGTCCGCGTCCCGGTCGTTGAGCGAGCTTGCGAGTCGAAACGCAGAGACGATTCGCCCCGGACCCGGCGCAGCCCGTCGGCCTGATGCGTTTCGTCTCGGTCGCTGTGGCGCTCCCTCGCTCAACGACCGGAACCGGCGGCGCCCAGCAGTCGCAGCACCTCACGGTCGCTCGTCTGACCGAAGTGGTCGTAATACTCTCCCACCGCCCAGAAGTCGGATTCGCGGTGGGGGCACACGAAGTCGTCGACGGCGTCCGCCGGTGCGATGAAGCGTTCGGGCGCGACGGGGACGGCGAGCACGACCCGGTCCGGATGGCGAGCCCGCACCGCCCGGCAGGCGGCGACGGCGCTCGCGCCCGTCGCCACGCCGTCGTCCACCACGAGCGCGGTCCGCCCCGTCAGGTCCACGACGCGAGACCCATAGACATCCGTCCGCCGCGCCAGCTCGTCGCGCTCTGCCGCCTCGACCCGCTCCAGATCCGTCGGTGACATGCCGGCCCAGCGCAGGGCGTCGGGCGTGACGATCCGTACACCTTCGGCGATCGCTCCGACGGCGAACTCCTCGTGCCCGGCCGCTCCGAGCTTGCGCACGACGACGGCATCCAGCTCCAGTCCCAGCGCTTCGGCGACCGCCGCGGCGACGACGACGCCCCCGCGAGGGATGCCCAGGACCACGGCATCCGTTCCTCGCCACTCCACGAGCGCGGTGGCGAGCTCTCGTCCGGCGGCGCGGCGATCCGCGAAGAGGGCCATGCCCACCACGCTACGCTCGCGGCGGCCGTGCGTCTCGGGGAATGCCGTAGCCGCGTCGCAGGTTCATGCAAGCGAATAGAAGGAGAGGGCCATGACCTCCATCGACCCCGCGAGCCTCGAGCTCGGACTCGACACCTTCGGAGACGTCACGCGCGACGTCTCCGGCGAGCTCATCAGCGGCGCGCAGACGATCCGCAACGTCGTCGAGCAGGCCGTCCTCGCCGATCGCGTCGGCCTGTCTTTCTTCGGGGTGGGGGAGCACCACCGCCGCGAGTTCGCCGTCTCCAGCCCCGAGATCGTGCTGGCCGCCGCAGCCGCGCGCACCGAGCGGATCCATCTCGGCACAGCCGTCACCGTGCTCTCGAGCGACGACCCGGTGCGCGTGTTCGAACGGTTCTCGACGCTCGATGCGGTGTCGAACGGCCGAGCCGAGGTCATCCTCGGGCGGGGATCGTTCATCGAGTCGTTCCCGCTGTTCGGCTACGACCTGCGCGACTACGAGGCGCTCTTCGACGAGAAGCTCGACCTCTTCTCGCAGCTGCTGGCCGAGAAGCCCGTCACGTGGAGCGGCACTTTGCGCGCTTCGCTGGACGCCGCGGATGTGTTCCCCAAGACGGAGAGCGGACTGCGCGCGTGGGTCGGTGTCGGTGGCACGCCCGAGTCGGCCGTCCGCGCCGCCCGGTACGGATACGGACTCATGCTCGCCATCATCGGCGGTCCCGCCGCTCGCTTCCGGCCGTTCGCCGACCTCTATCGCCGGTCGCTCGACACCTTCGACCAGCCGCAGCTTCCGGTCGGGGTGCACTCACCGGGCCACATCGCCGAGACCGACCAGCAGGCGTGGGACGAGGCATACGAGGGTTTCGAGGCGATGAACAATTCGATCGGCCGCGAGCGCGGCTGGCCGACCTATAACCGCCTTCGCTTCCAGCACGACGTCGGCCCCGAGGGCGCGCTGTACGTCGGCTCACCGGAGACGGTCGCCCGCAAGATCGCCGACACCGTGCAGACGCTGGGCGCGTCGCGCTTCGACATGAAGTTCTCGACGGGAACGCTGTCGCACGAGAAGATGCTTCGCTCGATCGAGCTGTTCGGCACCGAGGTCGCACCGCGCGTCCGCGACATGCTGTCGTAGCGCCCGCTCGGGCTCCGGCATCCGTAGCATGACGCTATGACGGATGCCGGGACCCGCACGTCGACGCTCTCGGAGCGGCTCGACCGACTGCCGTTCACCCGCGTGCACCTGCGCGTGCTCACCGGTTCGGGGATCGGCTGGGCGCTGGACGCGATGGACGTCGGCCTCATCTCGTTCGTGATCGCCGCACTCGCCGCGCAGTGGAACCTGGTTCCGAGCGAGACGGCGTGGATCGCGTCGATCGGCTTCGTCGGCATGGCCATCGGGGCGAGTGTCGGCGGTCTCCTCGCAGACCGCTTCGGGCGACGACAGGTGTTCGCGCTGACGCTTCTCGTCTACGGCGTCGCGACGGGCGCGAGTGCGCTGGTCGGCGGTCTCGCGGCGCTCCTGGTGCTTCGCTTCCTCGTCGGGCTGGGCCTCGGCGCCGAGCTGCCGGTCGCGAGCACCTACGTCAGCGAGTTCGCCCCCGCCCGGATGCGCGGCCGGCTCATCGTGATCCTCGAGGCGTTCTGGGCGGTCGGCTGGACGCTCGCGGCACTCATCGGCTACTTCGTGATCCCGGCGTCCGAGAACGGGTGGCGCTGGGCGTTCGCGCTCGGGGCGATCCCGGCGGTGTACGCGCTCATCGTGCGCTGGGGGCTGCCCGAATCGGCGCGCTGGCTGGAGCGTCGTGGCCGCTTCGCCGAGGCCGAGTCCGTGGTCCGGACGTTCGAGGTGGCGGCGGGCTCCTCCGCGGCGGCAGCGCCGGCACGCGCCGATGTGCCCCCCGCGGCGGCGACCTCCCTTCGACAGCGCCTGGGCGCGCTGTGGGCCCGCGAGTTCCGCGTGCGCACCGCGTGCCTGTGGCTCGTCTGGTTCTGTGTCAACTTCTCGTACTACGGCGCCTTCATCTGGATCCCCTCGATCCTGGTTGCGCAGGGGTACGACCTCGTGCGATCGTTCGGCTTCACCCTGGTGATCACGCTCGCTCAGCTGCCGGGGTACGCGGTGGCCGCCTGGCTGATCGAGGTGTGGGGGCGGCGGCTCACGCTCTCGGTGTTCCTCGTCGGCTCGGCGGTGTCGGCCGTCTTCTTCGGCACCGCCGCGGGGCCGGGGGCGATCATCGCGGCGGGTATGGCGCTGTCGTTCTTCAATCTCGGCGCCTGGGGCGCGCTGTACGCCGTGACACCGGAGATGTACCCCACCTCGCTGCGGGCGACCGGCACGGGATGGGCTGCGGGTGTCGGACGCATCGCGTCCATCGTCGCGCCGCTCGTCGTGCCGCCGCTGCTGCTCGCCGGCGGTGCCCCCGTGCTCTTCGTCGTGTTCGCCGTCTTCTTCGCCATCGCGGCCGCAGCCGCGTGGGGACTCGTCGATCGTCGCGGCGTCGCGCTCGACGACCGGTGACCGTGGCCGGACGCTCGCTCGGCCGGCCGTAGGCTGGAGCCCGTGGCATCCGTTCGATACGTCGCAATCGGCGACTCCTTCACCGAAGGTGTGGGCGACGAGCTCCCCGACGGGCACGTGCGCGGCTGGGCCGACCTCGTGGCACAGGGCTGGGCCGACGCCGCAGGCGAGCCGATCGAGTACGCCAACCTGGCGATCCGGGGCAAGCTCGTGTGGCCGATCGTCGAGCAGCAGCTGGAACCGGCGCTCGCCCTGAAGCCGACCCACCTGTCGTTCAACGGCGGTGGCAACGACATGCTGCGGCCACGGACGAGCATCGCGCACGTCCTCGCCGCGTTCGAGACGGTGGTCCGCCGATGCGATGAGGAGGGCGTGCACCTCATCGTCCTGTCGGGCGCGAATCCCACGGGGCAACTGCCGCTGCGGCGGGTCATCCAGCGGCGCGGCGACCTGCTGTCTCACGCCGTCGAGAAGCGCCTCGCATCGCGCACCGACGTCGTTCAGGCGTACAACTGGTTCGACGAGGAGCTCGCGACCCCGCCGTACTGGTCGGAGGATCGCCTGCACATGAACGCGCGTGGCCATCATCGCGTCGCCGCCCGCGTCCTGGACGCGCTGGGCGTGGAGCCCGTCCCGCAGGAATGGTGGTCGCTGCCACCGTTGCCACCCCGTGGCACCCGTGGCGCGGCGTACTATCGCGAGCACGTCGGCCCCTGGGTGCGCCGTCGCCTGACCGGCACGTCGTCGGGCGATGGCCGCGAGGCGAAGTTCGGGCAGTGGACCGAGTTCGCACCCCGCGCGCACTGACCGACAACGCGACTCACCAGTGCGGCGGACTCTGCGCAGTGCCCCTTGCTCAGGCCGCCTTGCCGGTCACCGCGTAGGTCAGCTCGGCGAAGGCACCGGTCTGGCGCACCGACGTCAATTCGAGGCGGTCCGGGCGCAGGTTGCGGGGAAACAGCGGCTTGCCCGAAGACAGGGTCGCCGGCGCGACGGAGACCCGGATCTCGTCGAGCAGGCCCGCGTCGGCGAACTGGCCGGCGAGATCGCCGCCGCCCACGACCCAGACATCAAGCTCACCCGCCGCCTCGCGGATCGCCGGCCAGACGTCGCGGACCTCTCCGGAGGCGAAACGGATGTCGACGCCCGGCACCACCGGCTGCTCCTTGCGGGAGAACACCCATGTCGGCCGGCTGCCGTAGTACGACGGCCATTTCTCGGGGTGTGCCACGAGGTCCTCGTGCTCCAGCACCCAGCGGTAGGTCGACGAGCCCTGCACGAGCACGCCGATGCCCGAGAGGAAGCGCTGGAAGTCGTCATCACCGCCTTCGCCGCCCGGTGCGGCGAAGAGCCACTCGAGCGAGTCCTGATCGTCGGCGAGGAAGCCGTTGAGCGTAGTGGCGGTGTAGAAGATCACTCGGGGCATGCCGTCACCGTACTCGCCACGTCGGACAGAGTGTTGACGCGTATTCAACCGTTCGGTATTGTACTGATTAGTTGAACAAGGAGGCGAGATGACGGACGCACTGAGCCTGACGTTCTCGGCGCTCGCCGATCCGACCCGTCGGGCGATCCTCGCCCGGCTGAGCGAAGGCGAGGCGACGGTGGGGGAGCTCGCCGCACCGTTCGACATGACTTTCGCCGCCGTGTCGAAGCACCTGCGTGTGCTGGAGGGAGCGGGGCTGGTCACGCGGGGCCGCAACGCCCAGTACCGGCCGGCTCGGCTCGACGCACGTCCGCTGGCGGCGGCATCCGATTGGATCGGCGGCTACGCGCAGTTCTGGGAAGACAGCCTGGGCGCCCTCGATCACTATCTCAACGCCCTGCAGCAGCTGGGCACCCGTACCGACACCCCGACAGGCGGCGACGCCGCACCCACCGAGAAGGAGAACGACAATGACTGAGTACTTCACCGTCACGCGCACACTGCAGGCGCCGCGCGAGCTCGTGTTCGAGACGCTGACGAAGCCCGAGCACTTCGCCGTATGGTTCGGCACGGCGGCCGTCGAGGTGCCGCAGGACACTTTGACGATGGACGTGCGCCCGGGCGGCGCCTTCCGTGCGGTCATGCTGCTGCCGGACGGCAACCGGATCGATTGGGCGGGGGAGTACCAGGTGGTCGAACCGCCCTCGCACCTGGCGATGACGCTCACCGACCAGCCGGGCGACGACGCCGGACTGCCCGTGCTGTTCGACCTGGAGGAGACAGGCGACGGCACCGTGCTGACCATCCGTCAGGACCGCAGCGACTTCTCGGACGAGCAGGTCGCTGCCACCATCGCCGGCTACAACGCGTTCATCGACGACATCGAGGACGTGCTGGCGCAGCTCCAGAGCGTCTGAGGCCACAGCGCCCGGATCAGAGTGCGCCCGGACGGCGCAGTGCGCTCATCGCGAGCGCGCTGCCCGCCCGGGCGCTCTCGCATGCGTCGGCGCCGCTGAGCGCCGCGACGATGTAGCCTGCCGCGAAGGCATCCCCGGCTCCGGTGGAGTCCAGCACGTCATCGGCTCGCTCGACGGCCACAGAATGCGACTGCCCGTCCACGCGGACGAGCACCGGTCGGGCGCCGCGCTTCACCACGTACACACCCTCCGGCTCGACACCGAGTCCGGCCGTCAGGCGTGCCTCATCCTCGTTGGCGAAGACGACATCGGGGCGGACCTGCGCGAGAATGCGTCTCAGCTCCGCACTGCCGAGATCCCGCAGCGTCGCCACGCTCGACAGATCGAGACTGACGCGGGCGCCATCGGCAGCGGCGCGCGTCGCGGCATCCGTCACCGCGTCTCGAGAGCGTGGCGATGCGAAGCCGTACAGCGGCAGATGAACCCACTCGGCGCCGGCCGTCCACGCGGGATCGACCGGGCCGAGCTCCGCCGCCGCACCACGGTCGGTGATCATCGTGCGCTCGCCGGCGGCGTCGACGAGAACGACGATCGAGCCGGTGCGGCCCCCGCGCTGCACCTTGACGTCGACGTCCGCGGCCACAAGCTCGCCGACGAGCGCGTGCCCGAGCGTGTCGTCTCCCACGCAGCCGATGAAACGCGACTGATGCCGCGGCGCCGCGGCAGCGGCGACGTTGGCGGCGCTGCCTCCTCGCGTGAGGCGCACCTCGGCAGGATTGTCGGTGCCGCGCTCGAGCGCCGCCCCGCCCAGCACGATCAGGTCGGCGACGAGGTCGCCGATCACCACGATCATCCGGTGGTGTCCGCGAGGGCCGTTGCGATGCGCGCACCGAGACCCACGTTGCCTCGGTACACCTCCACGTTGACGTCGAGGCTGCGACCACCGGTCTCGCGCTGGAGGAAGTCGAGCAGGAACGGCGTCGTGTCGTGGCCGGAGACGCCGCTCGCATTCGCGGCGGAGAGCGCGCGCGCGAGCACATCGTCGTGCAGGGCCGGATCCAGCTGGCGCTCGGCGGCGACAGGGTTGGCGACGAGCAGCGTGGACGAGATGCCGAGGCCGTCGCGCACGCGCGCGATGGCCGCGATCTCGGCGGGGGAGTCGACCGAGTACTCGATATCGTGCCCCGAGTCGGCGATGTAGAAGCCGGGATAGTCGGTGGTGCGGTAGCCGACGACGGCGAGGTTGAGCGTCTCGAGCCGCTCGAGTGTGAGCGGGATGTCGAGGATCGACTTGACGCCTGCGCTGACGACCACGAGCGGCAGGCCAGCCAGGGTCAGCAGATCCGCGGACTCGTCGAAGGTCTGCGGGGCACCGCGGTGGACGCCGCCGAGGCCCCCCGTCGCGAAGACGCGCAGACCGGCGCGAGCCGCGAGGTATCCGGTCGCCGCAACCGTGGTGCCGGCGCTCAGCCCCTTCACGGCGACGACGGGGATGTCGCGGACGCTCGCCTTGACCACGTCGTCCGCGGTCGAGAGCTGCTCGATCTCGTCGGGGGACAGCCCCACGGTGGGGCGGCCGTCCACCACCCCGATGGTCGCCGGCACGACGCCGAACGCGCGCACACGCGCTTCCGCTTCGAGGGCGACGTCCAGGTTCCTCGGGCGGGGAAGCCCGTGCGTGAAGATCGTGGACTCGAGCGCGAGAACCGGCTCACCGGCCGCGATAGCCTCCCGGACCTCTGCGGCGATGAAGAGGGGAGCGGACACGGGCATCCTTTCGATCCGGACCAGCTGCGGACCCGGATAAGGTCACAGTACCGATCTGACGCCGCGACTCGCCGAGACGTTCTGTTCGACATCCCGCCGGAAGCGGTCAGCGTCGACGACGCGGCGCGCGGGGCGGCTCCAGCCCGAGCCGGATACGGGTGCGCTTGCGCTCGATCACGATGAACGTGCCGCCGAGGAGCCACAGCGGCACCTGCATCAGGAAGGCGATCCGGAAGGCGTCGAGGTTATAGGTCGCCGGCGTGCCGGCGCCCTGCAGGTCGAGCGCGAGGCCGATGAGCAGGATCGCCAGCAGAGCGGCGAGGAAGCCGCCCGCGTTCGTCACACCTGTGGCGGTGCTGAGGCGATGCGATGGGTTGTGGGTGCGCGCGTGGTCGAACGCGATCATGGAGGCGGGTCCGCCGGTCGCCAACGCGACCGCCAAGGCGAGCAGCAGCCAGAGCGGCGCCGGTCCCGGATACGCGATCACCGCGAGCCAGGCGACGGCCTGCACGGCCACCGTCGGCAGCACGAGGGCGCGCGAGCGCAGGTGCGGCACTCGCCGCGAGATCTCACCCATGATCGGCCCCAGCGCCATGCCCACCACGACGTACAGCGACATGATCGAGGCGGCCTCTGCCGTCGTGCGCCCTTCGCCCGCGGTGAGGAACGGCATGCCCCACAGCAGCACGAACGCGGTGCCGGCGAACGGAGTCGTGAAGTGCGACCAGAACGCGAGTCGCGTGCCCGGGTGAGCCCAGGCGGCACGGATGCCGACCCCGGTGTCGACGGACGATGTCACGACCCGTATCGCACCGGTGTCGGTGTCGACCGACACGTCCTCGTCGCGGTCGGGTGGGTGATTGCGGATGAGGAGGAACACGAGGATCGCGAACAGCACGCCGAGACCGGCGATGCTGCCGAACGTGATCGTCCACGACGTGGCGTGCAGCAGCGCGGCGAGGGGGATGAGCGCGACCAGCTGGCCGGACTGCCCGACGATGCCGGTGAGCTGCACCATGATGGGTCCGCGCTGGGCGGGGAACCAGGTGGCGATGAGACGCAGCACACCGGGGAAGATCGCGGCGTCGCCGGCGCCCAGCAGCATGCGCGCGAGGATCGCGACCCCGACGCTGGGGGAGATGGCCATGGTGAGCTGGCCCACCGCCATCAGCAGCATCCCCACCGTCATGATCGGGCGCGCGCCATAGCGGTCCAGCAGCACCCCGACGGGGATCTGCATGCCGCCGTAGACCGCCAGCTGCACGACAGCGAACAGTGACAGGGTGGCCGCGTCGGCGTCGAAGCGCGCGGCCGCGTCGACGCCGACCGCGCTCAGTGACGAGCGGTTGGTGATCGCGAGGACGTACGCGGCGACCCCGACCGTCCAGATCGCCCAGGCTCGCAGTCCCGGCCCCGTCGCTCGGGGACGGGACAGACTGTGCACCATTCCACAGTAGTCACCGCCGCGGATGCCACGATCGAGACCGAGCGGCTCGGACAGCGCACGCGGAACCGCTGTCACACCAGGGGACGCATCCGTCGTCTGTCAACCCCCTCTTCCGTCACGCGCCGATGCGCCAGCGTAGGGGTGGGACAACGCGTCCCGAGCTAGGGGAGGGCTGATCGCCGCGCCCCGGAAAGGACACCTCGCATGAGTATCGGAGCAGGCATCGCCCTCTTCGCCATCGGCGCGATCCTCGCGTTCGCGGTGAACGTCGAAGTCGAGTGGGTGAATCTCGACATGATCGGCTACATCCTCATGGGTGCCGGAGCCGTCATCTTCATCGTCGGCATCGTTCTGCTGGCCCGCCGCCGCCGGTCGGAGTCCGTCACGCACACGGCGGTCGACCCGACCGTCAACGAGCGTGTGACCCGCCAGAGCACGAGCACGACGGACGACGCAGCCGGACTCTGACGGACACGCCTGACCGCGGGCGCGATGGCGCGCCCGCGGTCAGTGCTGTCCGGCCCCCGCGCCGGGTGGGACGCGCTCCAGCTGTGCCCGGAGGCCCTCTATCCCGTGAAGCTCGACAGCGGCGCCCAGGCGCTCGGTGTGGTCCGACCGAACGGACTCCCATCGCTCGCGCGACATGACATAGCGATTGTGAACGACGGCGGCGCCTTCACGGGCCACGTGGAACGCGCCATCCCGGTCGTAACCCACACGCTTGGAGACCGCGTTCGAGGCACCGTTGTCGGCGAACGCCCCCGACATCGCCTCTCGCGCATCGAGACCCTCGAAGGCCAGGTGCAGCGCCAGCATCCGCATACGGGTGCCGATGCCGCGTCCCTGGTGGGCGCGGCCGAGCCACGATCCCGTCGTGACGCTCCGCAGCACCGGCCACTCCTGAGCGGTGAGCCCCTGGATCCCCACGGGCACCCCGTCGTGCAGGACGGCCAGTTCGAGGACGAAGGCCTCCGGCGAGATCCGATTGCGGATTCCCCATTGGTAGGCGAGCACGCTGCGCGCGACCTCGTCGGCCGAGCCACGCGACCACGGGTGCTCGAACGGCATCGCCTCGGGATCATGGATGCCGCGCCCGGCCAGGTTGGCGAGCTCGAGCAGGAGGTCGTCATAAATCCAGCGCAGCTCGAGGTCGCCGGCACTCACACGAACGGCTGAGGCGGGCCAGAGACGGGTGAGGATGTCGGGGTGCGGCATCCCGGAAGTCTGCCAGACGGCGCCCACTGACGACCTCGTCAGCTCGTAGTCGGCCCACAGCGTCACCACCAAGGTTTGGGGTCGACGCGGCGCAGTCCGCCGATCGTCACGAGGACGGCCAATCGGCGAGAACGCTCCGCGCCCTGCCCGCGACGGTGTTGAGCAGCCGCTCTGCCGCCGCCACGTCGCTCGCCGGAAGGTCGCGCCAGATCGGCGCCGCGGCCGAGTCGACCCGGGCCCGGAGATCATCGAGCAGGCTCTGCCCAGCCGGGGAGAGACGCTCGCCGGTGATGAGCCCTCGGGCGGTGAGCGAAGCCACGATCGGCTCGGCGTCGGCGAGATGCGCCCGATCGACGAGGAGCCCGACCAGTTCGATCCGCCCGTCGTTCTGGCCGGCCAGCCGGAGGGTGACCCATTGCTGTTCGGTGAGGCCGGTGCTGTCGAGGACGCGGGCGAGCACGGCGCCGAGGGCTTTTTCCGTCTCGCCCAGCAGCTGTGGTCCGAAAGGCGTCATGAGTGATCCTCTTTCGTTGGGTTGACCAACGATATCCATTGTTGGCCATCCCAACAACTCTTATGCTGGGTCGCGTGCTGACTCGAGTCGTCGACCTGCCCACCTGGCTGCTCAGCCGAGCGAACGCGCGCGCGCAGGAGATACTGCAGCGCGCCTGCGCGCCCTTCGAGCTGCGGCCCGTGCACTACCGCACCCTGGCGGTGCTCGACGAGCATGGGGGAGTGAGCCAGGTCGAGATCGGTCGCCATCTCGATCTCGACCGCAAGGACGTCGCTGTCGCACTGGACAACCTGTCGGCCCGTCAGCTGGTCCGACGTGAGCCGGATCCGGCAGACGGGCGCCGCAACATCGTCAACGTGACCGATGCGGGCCGAGAACTCCTGCCGCGGCTGGAGGAAGCACTGGCAGCTGCACAGCGGGACGTCGTCGCGCCGCTGTCCGGCGAAGAGGGGGAGAGGCTGGTCGCGCTGCTCAGGAAGCTGCAGCCCTCTGCGAGGTAGTCGCCGCCCGGATCGCAGGCGACCTCGCAGAGCCCGCAACAGGGGTGACCACGTGAAGCGATGCTGTGATGGAAGCTCGAAGCGCTCACGCGATGCTGGCTCGCCTTCAGCTCAGGCTTTCGCGCCCCGTTACAGTTGGTCGGTATGCCCGAATCGGACGACACCGCAGTGCTCTTTGACGTCGACGGTACGCTCGTGGATGCGGTTGACAATCAGCGGCTCATTTGGGCGCAGTGGGCCGATCGGTTCGGTCTGGGCCGCGAACAGGTCTACGCGCTCGCCCTGCGAACGCGTCCCGCCGAGACGGTCGCCCGATTCCTCCCGCATCGGGACCGCGCGGCTGCGCTCGAAGAGTTCCAGCGACTCGAGGATGACGATGTTCTCAAGGGGGACTACCGAGCGTTCGTGGGCGCAGAACGGTTGCTGAGGGAGCTCGAGATCGGCCGATGGGCACTGGTGACGTCCAACCTTCGCCGACGGGTGGAGGGCCGTTTCCGGCGGTTGCAGCTGCCGATTCCGCCAGTGATCGTGGACGCTGAATCCACGACGCGCGGGAAGCCCGACCCTGAGCCGTACCTCGCAGCAGCAGCCGAGCTGCGGGTCAGCCCCGCTCGGTGCCTCGTCATCGAAGACTCACTCTCCGGAGTCACTGCCGGCCTGACCGCGGGAATGACCGTCTGGAGCGTGAACAGCAGAACCCCTCCGAGCGGCGCGCACCAGCACTTTCCCGAACTAGCGAATGCAGCAGCCGGCATCCTCCGGTTCGTCGCCTAGATGTTGACCGCCGGGCGGCCCACCGGGCCGGCGGCCCGCCCGGCGGCCCCTAGCTCGGTACCCGGTCAAGGAAGCCGAGCACCTGCTCGATTCGGCCGGCATCATCGGTCTTGACGACGTCGAACCCGATGACCACAGGCTCGGCATCGACGGGCCCGAGCCCCCACTGGAACCGGACCTGATGATGATGCGCGTCGGGTGCACCGACAAGCGAGAAGACGAAGCCAGGAAACTGACTGCGCACAGCCGCGATCGTGGCCCCTATGGCTTCGCGGCCCGCGGCCTCCGCGAGGGGGTCGATGTACCAAGCAGACTCCGACCAGTGCTCACCGAGCAGTTGCGAGCGGGTGGCATCATCTGCCGCGTTCCAGGTTGCGAGGTAGCGTTCGACTGGGGTGTTCATCGGGCGTCCTTCCGGTGCGTTGCGCGACCTCGTGCCGCGGCGTTGATGCCCATCGTCCGCGTTCGCACGTCAGCAAGTCGATTACCTCGGACGTCATCGGTATCAACCACAAGCGTCGCTAGAGTCGGGAACCATGACCGCTTTGCGTGACGCCGACGTGGGAACCCTGCTCCGCGGATGGCGGGAGCGGCGCCGACTCAGCCAGCTTGATCTGGCGTCGCGAGCAGAGGTCTCCACGCGGCACCTCAGCTTCGTCGAGACCGGGAAGTCCATTCCCACCCGCGAGATGATCGACCGACTCGCGACGCACCTCGACGTACCGCTGCGGGAGCGGAATCATCTGCTGCTGTCCGCGGGCTTCGCCCCGCAGCATCCCGAACGCACCCTCGACGCACCCGAGCTCCTCGCGGTGAGCGCGGCGCTCGGTCGGATCCTCGACGCGCATCTGCCGAACCCCGCCCTCGTGCTCGACAGGTGGTGGGACATCGTCGATCGCAACTCCGCCACCGACTTTCTGCTCGAAGGCTGTTCCGGTCACCTGCTCGACCCTCCGGTCAACGCCGTGCGGCTTTCGCTGCACCCCGAAGGACTCGCTCCACGCATCCGCAACCTCGGTCAATGGCGCGCACATCTGATCGGTCAGGTCTCGGCTCGGGCTCAGCGCACAGGCGACGCGCGCCTGCGCTCGCTCGCCGACGAAGTGACTGCGTACCCCGGCGAAGCGACCGGCACCCCCGGCGCGGGCGATGTGGTGATCCCACTCATACTTTCAATGCAACCAGGCGACCTGAGCTTCTTCAGCATCTCGGCCGCGGTCGAATCAGCCCTCGACGTGACCGTCGACGAACTTCGTATCGAGGCCTTCTACCCGGCCGACGAAGCGACCGCCAGACACCTCGAACAGGGTGGCACCCCGACGACCGAAGGGCGACGAGCGCGCGCGGATCCCTTGTGATGCCGTCGGGCGCGCATCCCGCGCCGTTTTCGGCCGATCGTGTTGGCGGTCGCAGGTGCTGGTGCGGAGCCGGGGGAGTGGTCGGTTCGCGAAGAGACTCGAGGTCTTCGGTGACGACGCAGCGGGCGCATGCGCCGCCGCGGACGGGTTCTGCCTCGGCTTCGCAGCGCACGCACCGCATCTCTGGGCGGGTGTTGCCCCGACGCCGCGACGCACGATGGCGCGGTCGGTCCCGAAGAAGACCCGGTCAACGCCATTTCAGGGAGAGGGTGCGAGCGACCTCCGTTTCTGCAGCGATCGCGGTTCTCGCGGGTAGTACGAACTCAAACTGACATAATGTGCATTATCGGCATATGAAGGAAGTCCAGCCCATTGCGCCCCTTCCGGCCCGGCACTAGAGATAGGCCATGACAGAAACCCCTTCCGGCGCCCGGCCGCTGCCGGAGACCACCGACCGCGCCGAGTGGCAGAGCCGACTCGATGACCTGCTTGTAAAAGAAAAGGCGCACACGCGCGCCGGTGACGAACTCGCTGCAGAACGTCGCCGGCTGCCGATGGTCGAGGTCGATCCGACGACGCCGGTGATCGGTGCCGATGGTCCGATCCCGCTCATCGAGGTCTTCGAGGGGCGTTCCCAGCTGATCGCGTACTTCCACATGTGGCATGACGGGAAGCCTGCGGCCGGGCAGTGCGTCGGGTGCACGTTCTCGACCAGCCACATGAACGAGTTGTCGTATCTGAACTCGCGCGACATCACTTACGCGACATTCTGCGAGGGCCCCTACGAGGCGAGCTCGCGCTACCGGGACTTCATGGGCTGGACGATGCCCTGGTACGCCGTGCCCGTGGAGTCGCTCGACCGATTGGTCGCCGGCCGGGATTTCGGGATGCTGGTCTGCTACCTGCGCGACGGCGACCGCGTCTACGAGACGTACTGGACGACCGGTCGCGGCAACGAGCGCATGGCACCGTCATACGCGCTGATGGACCTCACCGTGTACGGCAGGCAGGAGTTCTGGGAGGACTCCCCCGCCGGCTGGCCGAAGCAGTTCGACACACGCGGACAGCAGATGAGTCTCAAGGGCCGTCCGACGGCGCAGTGGACCCGTATCCGCGCCGGCCACGGCGACGATCTCGGCGAGGCGTCGGAGAGCTCCCCGGAGCACGCTCATCACCACTGACATCCGGTGGCCGATGCCCGAGGACCATCCGCCACCGAGGTCCCGCTCAGACCACCCAGGCACCGTCCCGCATGAGGACGCGTCCGGCCAGCTCGTTCGACTCGCGCCATGCCTGGATGCGCGTCGGTCGCAGGACGAGGAACACGTATCCGGCGAGTCCGCGCGGATCCCAGTCGGCCTGTGCCGCGTACGCGCCGCCCAGCGACTCGTCGTCGTCGACACCCGCCCACCGCTCGAGTACGGCGTCGATCATCGCGACGTCGCGAGTGGGTCCGATCGCCAGGCGAGCTATCCCTGATGCCCCGATGTTGCGGGCCGTCACCGAACGCTCCTCGAGCGCGATGACCGCACGGTCGTCGATCCACGCGAGCGACAGCGGAACGAGGTGCGCCGCCGCGTCGGGCGACGCGGTCGCCACCCAGACATCGGCTGCCGGCGCTGTCAGCGCGGTGAGCAGATCGACCTTGCGGGTCGCGCGGTCACGGGGTTCAGGCATCCATGGCTCCCTTGGTTCGGCGCGTGCCAGTCTGTCAGACGGCGACGCGCGATTGGCACCCGAGAGAACGATTTCCTAGGCTCGGACCATGCTGGAGTCGCTCACCGGGTTCGTCGTGGTGGGCGTGGCGATCCTCGTCGGGTGGATCCTGGGCCGCATCGACCTCCTCGGCGAGCACGCGCGGCCGGTGCTCGCGCGGCTGACGTTCTTCGTGCTCTCACCTTTCCTGCTGTTCGTCGTGCTGGCGCAGGCGGATGTGCAGACCCTCTTCTCGGCGCTGCTGCCCGTGTCGGCGATCGCCGCCGTGGCGGTGATCCTCGCGCACGCCTTCATTGCGCGCAGCGCCTGGCGGCGCTCGGTCGGCGAGACCGTGATCGGCGCACTGAGCGCCGGCCAGGTGAACTCCAACAACATCGGCATCCCGCTGTCGCTGTACCTGCTCGGCAGCGCCGCATATCCGGCGCCGGTGATCCTGATGCAGCTCCTCGTGTTCACCCCCATCACGATGGCGATCCTGGACGCCGTCACCACCGCCCGCGCGTCGCTGTGGCGCGCCATCGCGCGCGTGGCCACGAACCCGATCGTGCTCGGCTCGGTGCTCGGCACCCTCGTCTCGGTCTCGGGCATCGAGCTGCCGCCGATCGTGATGGAGCCCGCGGTGCTCATCGCGAACGCGTGCGTGCCGATCCTCCTGATCGCCTACGGCATCTCGCTGCACGGGCAGCGCGTGCTGGCGCCCTCGGGCCGCCGGCGCGACATCGTGCTCGCCAGCATCCTGAAGCTCGTGGCGATGCCGGTCATCGCCTGGGCAGTGGCGGAGTTCGTCTTCGGCCTCTCCGCGCACGACGTACTGGTCGTCACGGTGCTCGCAGCGCTGCCGACAGCGCAGAACGTGTTCAACTACTCGCAGCGCTACGACGTGGGCGAGACGATCTCGCGCGACACCGTCTTCCTGACGACGATCGGCTGTGTCCCCGTCCTCATCCTCGTGACGCTGCTGCTGGGTTAGCGCGTGCTGATCGCCGGGTTAGCGCGTGCTGATCGCCGGGTCAGGGTCGGACGATCTCGTGCAGGGTTCCCACCACGAGCCGCACCCCGCCCTCGTGCCGGAGCACGGTGAACAGCGTGTGCGTGCATGTGCGGCAGCGCACGATGGCCGCCGCCTCATCGATCTCGACGATCGCCTCGGCGACCGGGGCGCCTTCCCGACATCCGCCGCATACCGCGATCAGAGCCGTGACGTCGGCCTCGAACACATCCCACAGCAGCCCTGCGGCCGCATTGCCGTCGACCGTGCTGGTCGCGATCTCCGCGCGCATCACGCACCTCCGAAACGTTCGGTCCTGATCCGGGCAGGCGGATGCCCCAGCCCGACGAGCGCGTCCGCGACGTGCTCGACGAAACCCGTCGGGCCGCACACGTAGACGATCGGCTCCTGACCCGGCTCCCACGTGGCGGCACGGAGCACGTCATCGTCGACACGTCCCACGCGTCCCTGCCAGCCGCCAGGTGCGCCGCGCGTGTACCTCCAGGTGAGGGCCACTCCCCCGTTGCTCGCCTGGCGCTCCAGCTCGTCGCGATATATCGCGTCTTCCGCCGTGCGCACCGA
The DNA here is from genome assembly GCF_044987475.1 of Microbacterium sp. ZW CA_36. Lineage (NCBI taxonomy): Bacteria > Bacillati > Actinomycetota > Actinomycetes > Micrococcales > Microbacteriaceae > Microbacterium > Microbacterium sp. ZW CA_36. The sequence goes on along the minus strand of NZ_JBJDRL010000007.1, from coordinate 55,726 downwards.
ATACAGCAGCCGGACGGATGCCGCGGCTCCGGCATCCGTCGCCGCCCGTACGATCGCCATCAGCGGCACGATGCCCGAGCCGCCCGCGATCAGCTGCACCGGCTCCGCTCCCCCGGGCCGCCAGACGAAGTAACCGCCGAGCGGACCCTTGACCTCGAGCTCGTCGCCGGGCAGCACGTCGCGCACGAGGTAGGGCGACACCTCTCCGTCGGGGATCTCGTCCACGGCGAGCTCGATGGTCTCGCCGGGTCCGTACGAGCCGATCGAGTACGACCGCACGGCCTGATAGCCGTCCTCGGCCGTGAGCCGGATGTCGACATGCTGTCCGGCGTCGTTCCCGGGCCAACCGGGAACCTGGAGATGCAGCAGGCGCGCGGACGGCGTCGCACCGACGGCCTCGACCACACGAGCCGGCTGCCAGCCTCCCACCGTCACCAATATCGCTCCTCGGTCCAGGGGTCACCGTGCATGTTGTAGCCGTTCTGCTCCCAGAAGCCGGGTTCGTCGTCGTCCATCAGCGTGAGTCCGCGCACCCACTTCGCGCTCTTCCAGAAGTAGAGGTGCGGCACGAGCAGTCGCGCCGGTCCGCCGTGCTCGGGGTCGAGCGGTTCGCCGTCGAACTCGAACGCGACCCACGCCCGGCCTTCGCGCAGCTCGTCGAGCGGGATGTTCGTCGTGTAGCCGCCGTACGAGTGCGCCATGGCGTAGGCCGCATCCGTCTCGACCTCGTCGAGCAGGGTGTCCAGGGACACGCCCCGCCACGACGTGCCGAGCTTCGACCAGCGCGTGACGCAGTGGATGTCGGTGTCGACGTCCTCGATGGGCAGCGCCTGGAACTCCTCCCACGTCCAGGAGGTCTCCGCGCCTCCCTCGGTGCGGATGGCGAACCGCCACTCCCCCAGGTCGATGCGGGGCGTGGGCCCCGCCGACAACACCGGGAAGTCCTCGGTCAGGTACTGGCCGGGCGGCAGTCGCGGATCGCTTTCGCGACGCCGTGCTCCGAAACCCCTCGAGACGACGGCCATCGAAACCCTCCTCCTGCGCTCCGAACGGACGCGCATGATCACGGATACGCTCCGCCCACGGTAGCGCGGCGCGGCCCGTCGGGGCGATGGGCATCCGGCAACACACGTTCACGGTCGCTTGCATGTTCGACAAGGGGTCTAAGCTTTAGCCGCACCACGTACAGGGAACTCTCAGAAAGGCCCCCATGTCCACTGCATCCGAAGCCGAGAAGTCGGCCGTCAACGGGATCCGCACGGCGCTCGGCGTCGGCGGCGTCCTCGCACTCATCGTCGGCATCCTGATCCTGGTCTGGCCGGGAAAGACCGCCGCCGTGGTCACCGTCATCATCGCGATCTACGCGATCGCGGCCGGGCTCGTCTACGCCGGTCTCGGGATCTTCTCGAAGACGAAGGGCGGGTGGGCGCGTGTCGGCCACATCGCCCTCGGCATCCTTTTCATCATCGCCGGCGTCGTGGCGCTGTTCAACATCGGTCAGACGACCGCGTGGCTCGCGCTGTTCCTCGGCATCCTCATCGGAATCATGTGGATCGTCGAAGGCATCGTCGCGCTGTCGACGCTCGGTGACGCCGCCTCGAAGGGATGGTCGATCTTCTTCGCCATCCTGAGCATCATCGCGGGCATCATCGTGCTGTTCTCGCCGATCTGGGGCGTCATCGTGCTCTGGTGGATCCTGGGCATCTCGCTCATCGTCCTCGGCATCATCAACATCGTCCGCGCCTTCACCTTCAAGGGCGACATCTGATCCGAGCCCGATCAGACACCGGCCCCGGGAGCGATCGCTCCCGGGGCCGGTGTCGTCTGTACGACCTTGGTCAGTCGACCGGCAGGTGCCGGCGCCACCAGTCGAGCACGGCATCGAAACGCTCGATGCGGTGGCGCGGCCGTCCCGAGCGCGTGAGCTCGTGGTTCTCGCCGGGGAACACCAGCAGCTCGGCTTCGGTGCCCTGGCGCTTGAGCGCCGAGTAGTACCGTGTCGCCTGCTCGAGCGGGCAGCGGAAGTCGAGTTCCGAGTGCATCACGAGCGTCGGCGTCTTCACCTGGCCGACGACCGCCATCGGGCTCTGTCGCGCGATGTCGTCGGCCGAGATCCCGACGTACTCGTCGCCGAAGAACGAGCCGATGTCGCTCGTCCCCTGGAATGACAGCGGCTCGAGGAAGCCGCGCTCCACGATCGCGCCGGCGAAGCGGTGGTCGTGCGCGATGACCCAGGCGGTGAGGTAGCCGCCGTACGAGCCGCCCATCACGCCGACCCGCTCGCCGTCCAGGCGTGCGTCGTCGGCGATGGCTCCGTCGAGGAAGTCGATGACGTCGGCGAAGTCGACGGTGCCCATCTGCTGGCGGATGCTGCGACCGTGCGCTCGTCCATAGCCCGCCGAGCCGCGGGGGTTCGAGTAGACCACCGCATAGCCGGCATCCACGAGCACCTGCGTCTCGTCGAACAGGTGCACCCCATACGACGCGAACGGTCCGCCGTGGATCTGCAGGATGACCGGGAACGGTCCTTCACCCTCGGGTGCGGCGATCCAGCCGTGCACCGGGTAGCCATCGCGACCCGCCACGGTCAGCTCGCGCGGAAGAGCGATGCCGGATGCCGCGGCAGGCGCTCCGAACGCGGTCAAGGTGCGGGCGGCGCCGGCCTCGACGAGCACGAGCTCGCCGAACGAGTCGGGGCGCACCACGGCGGCGACGACGTGGTCACCTGCGGCGGCGTGGCCCGTCACTTCGACGTCGCCGCTGAGGACCTCGGAGAGGGCGCCGTCGCGGCCGACGCGGATCAGCCGCATGCGGCCACGTGTGCGGTCCTGCACCAGGAATCCGTCGCCGACCGCCGTGATGTGGCTGCCGGCCTCACCGAGGTCGATCGTCTCGGCATCCGTGATCCGGACCGGACCGCCCTCTTCCAGCAGCCACAGGCCGACGGCCGGTGCGACGAAGTCGACGCCGTCGCCGACCTCGTTGGCGAGCAGTGCGATGGTGCCGTCGTCGGCGACGTCCAGCCCCGACAGCGAGAGACCGGCGTCGGCTGACAGCAGCTCACGCTCACCCGAGCCGTCGACGGAGATCGCCAGGAGGCGGTTGCGCAGGTCGCGGCGGTCCGCCTCGATGTCGTCGGGGACGGTCAGCACCTCGCGGCCGTCGGCGGTGAACGCCAGGCCGCCGTGGGACGCCGCGCCTTCGGTCAGTGCACGCGCCTCTGCGGCCACGACGATCTGCTTCGGCGGCGTCGCATCGTCGGGGCGCACGGCCGCGGCGGGCTCGTAGAACGGCTCGGAATCCGGCTCCGGGGCCGCGATCACGAAGACGTGCGCGGGCCGGTCGCCGATGTAGCCGAGACCGTTCGCGTGCCAGCGGATGCCCGTGATGTGACGCGGCGCCTCGGCCGCGGCATCCAGCCCCTCCACGCTGCCGTAGCGGCCCTTCTCGGGCACGCGCGCGAGGTAGGCGATCGTGGCGCCGTCGGGCGACCACGCGAAGTCCTCGACGCCGAGCGTCGCGTCGGTGGCCTGCACCGGCTCGCCGCCGCCCGCCGCCACGACGTGGACCTGCGCCTTGCCCTTGGCGTCGGCGCGCACGAAGGCGATGCGGGAGTCGTCGGGCGAGAGCTTCGGAGAGCCGTCGGCGACGCCGCGCGTGAGGCGGCGCGGGGCGCCGTCGGGAAGGTCGACGCGCCAGAGCTGGCCGACGGCCCGGTTCGCGGCGATGTCGGGGCGCGAGGACGCGAAGACGGCGAACGAGCCGTCAGCGGCGATCTCGGGGCGTCCGACGGAGATGAGGGTCTCGATGTCCTGAGCCCGCATCGATCAGTCCGTCCCGAACGACGAGACGTCGCCGACCAGACGCGTGTTGTCGGCGGGCACCGGCTCGAGCGCGGCGAGGGCGACCTCGGCCGCGAACTCGGAGACGTTGTAGAGCTTGCCGGCGTCCTCGCGGCGGGCGGCGATCGCGCCCGGGTTCGCACGCTCGAGCAGTGTCGCGGTGATGGTGCCCTCGATCATGTCGCCCGAGACGACCACGAACTCGACACCGCGCTCGGTCAGCGCAGGGATCCGCTCGCGCAGCGCGTCCTCGCCGGCGCGCTTGGAGAGGGCGACCGGCTCGTACTCGGGCATCGTCGGCGTCGTCCGGATGAAGTGGGCCTGGTGGCTCGTGACGAACACGACCCGCGAGCCTTCACCCAGAAGCGGCAGGGCGGTCTCGAGCACGCTCACCTGCGCGTCGCGGTTGAGCAGCAGCGCGTAGTCCTCGGCCATGCCGGACTCCATGCCGCCCGAAGCGTTGAGCACGAGGATGTCGAGTGCTCCGAACGTGCGGGCGACCTCGTCGAACATCGCCTGGACGGACGCCGGGTCGGTGAGATCCGCGCCGACGACGAGGACCTGCACCCCGAGTTCACGCAGCTGAGTCGCGAGTTTCTCGGCCCTCGGAGCCTTGTTGCGGTAGTTGATGACGACGTTCGCGCCGGCCTGTGCGAGGTAGCGCGCGGTGTCGGCGCCGATGCCGCGCGACGAGCCCGTCACGAGTGCGGTCTTGCCGCTCAGGGAACTCTCGGGAAGCGGGGTGGATGTCTCAGTCACGTGTAGACCCTACCTGCTAGGTTCGAGCTGAGGAGGCGCACCGTGGAGCTCATCGAGACCGTCGAACAGTGGGCGTGGATCGGCTGGCTGGTGCTGATCCTGGTGTTCCTCGTGATCGAGATGCTCACTCTCGATTTCACCTTCCTGATGCTCAGCATCGGCGGTCTGGCCGGTCTGATGACGGACCTGCTGGGCGCCCCGATCTGGCTCCAGGTGATCGTCGCCGCCGCCGTCGCCGCTGTCCTCGTGCTGGTCCTGCGGCCACCCTTGCTGCGCCGCCTGCGCCGCGGCGAAGACCCGACGCCCTCCAACGTCGACGCCCTCATCGGGCTGCGCGGCACCGTCGTCTCGTCGGTGGGCGCCCACGCCGGGCAGGTCAAGCTCGCCAACGGCGACATCTGGACCGCCCGGACCGAATCCGGCGACCTCGACCCGGGCACGCCGGTGCGCGTGAGCCGCATCGACGGCGCGACCGCGGTGGTCCGCTCCGACTCCCCCACTCCCCTGCCCCCGGCATCTGAGGACCCGCTCGCATGAACGACATCAGCTCGGCCATCCCGACCGCGATCGGCTGGATCCTCGCGATCGCGGTCTTCATCTTCGTGCTGGTCGTGATCTTCCGCTCGATCCGCATCATCCCGCAGGCCAATGCCGGCATCGTCGAGCGTCTTGGCCGCTACCACAAGACCCTCATGCCGGGCCTGAACCTGCTGGTCCCCTTCATCGACCGGCTGCGTCCGCTCATCGACATGCGCGAGCAGGTCGTCTCATTCCCGCCGCAGCCCGTGATCACCGAGGACAACCTGGTGGTCTCGATCGACACGGTCGTGTACTTCCAGGTCACCGACGCGCGTGCCGCCACGTACGAGATCGCGAACTACCTCGGTGCGGTCGAGCAGCTGACCACGACCACCCTCCGCAACGTGGTCGGCGGGCTGAACCTCGAAGAGGCGCTCACCAGCCGCGACAACATCAACGGTCAGCTGCGCGTGGTGCTCGACGAGGCCACCGGCAAGTGGGGCATCCGCGTCTCCCGTGTCGAGCTGAAGGCCATCGACCCGCCGCACTCGATCCAGGACTCGATGGAGAAGCAGATGCGCGCCGAGCGCGAGCGTCGCGCGACGATCCTGACCGCCGAGGGCTCGAAGCAGTCTCAGATCCTCGAGGCGGAGGGCCGTCGGCAAGCCGAGATCCTCAAGGCCGAAGGCGACAAGCAGGCCGCGGTGCTGCGGGCGCAGGGCGAGGCCGAGGCGATCCAGACCGTGTTCGACGCGATCCACTCCGGCAACCCCGACGACAAGCTGCTGGCGTACCAGTATCTGCAGACGCTCCCCAAGATCGCCGACAGCGCATCGAGCAAGCTCTGGATCATCCCGAGCGAGTTCACCGAGGCGCTCAAAGGTCTGACCGGCTCGTTCGCCGGTGTGATGACGGATGCCGCGGCCAAGGGTCGCGCGCAGAGCACGGGCACCGCCTCAGGCGGCGCCGCACTCGGCGGCCCGCCGCCCGCAGTCACCCCGCCCACCCCGTGACCCACCCGTGGTTCAGCGGCGTCGCGACGCCGCGCATCCTCGCGCACCGCGGGCTCGTGACATCGGATGCCGCCCGCGGCGGCATGGTGGAGAACTCCTTCGCCGCGGTGGCCGCCGCCCACTCCGCCGGGGCGCACTACGTCGAGTCGGACTGCCACCTCACTGCGGACGGCGTGGTGGTGCTGTTCCACGACGACGATCTGTCGCGCGTCACCGGTGACCCTCGCAAGGTCGCCGACGTCCCCGTGCGCGAGCTCGAAGACCTCATGAAAGGTCGCGGCGGGCTCATCACGCTCGCCCAGGCGCTCGACGCGTTCCCGGCGACGAGGTTCAACCTCGACGTGAAGGCGACGGCTGCCGCGTCCGCCGTCGGCAGGACGGTCGCGTCCTTCGGCGATCGCGTGCTGCTGACCAGCTTCTCCGACGCGCGGCGGCGTGCCGCCCTCGATGCCGCCGCGGCGATGGGCCGAGGCGTCCGCCCTGCGACGTCTGCGGGCCGCAGCACCATCGGGCGCGTGCTGACCGCCGTGGCGTCACGGTCGGACCGGCTGCTGGTCCGGGCGCTGGCGGGCATCGACGCCCTGCAAGTGCCCGAACGTCAGGGGCGCCTCCGCATCGTCACGCCTCGGCTCGTCGCCGCCGCGCACCGGCACGATGTCGAAGTCCACGTATGGACGGTGAACGAGCCCGACGACATGAGGCGTCTCGTCTCGATGGGCGTCGACGGCATCGTCACCGATCGCGCCGACGTCGCGCTCTCCGCGCTGACATAGCACGCCCATGTGACCGACCGCGAGTCCCGCTGTGCATCCACTGTGAAAGGTCGATGAACAGGGCTCCTTCGGATGATCCGCACAGGTCACTTCGTTATACCTGTACAGCGACGAGAGGACCACAAAATGGCAGACCGCAGTCTGCGCGGCATCCGACTCGGCGCCCAGAGCCTACAGAGCGAAGAGGGCGTCGTGTTCCATGAGCGCGCACAACACATCTACACGTGCACGTCGTGTGGACGTGACACGACTTTGACCTTCGCGGTTGACGCCGAGGTTCCGCCCGCCTGGGAGTGCCGCACGTGCGGTGCCGAGGCGCTGCTGCGGGTGGGCGACGGCACCGCGACCGTCGATCACTCGGGCGACAAGACCCCGCGCAGCCACTGGGACATGCTCCTGGAGCGCCGCACCCTTCCGGAGCTCGAAGAGCTTCTGGAGGAGCGTCTCGCCTACATCCGCGCCCGCCGCGGAGCCGGTGAGAGCGTCACGGCGGACAAGCTCAGCGCCTGACCCGCATCCGCGCGACGCCGGCCCTACGGGGCCGGCGTTTTCGCGTTCCCCGGGCGCAGGCGGCCGAGCACGCCCAGGCAGACGAGGGCGATCACTCCGCCCCATACGAGCAGCAGCTGGATCGCACCCCCGAAGGTGACAGCGGGCGTGAGCCCGGTGCGCAGCGGCACGTCCTCCAGCATGTGGCCGGCGGTGTCCGCGGGGATCCCGGCGATCTCCGACCCGTCGGGGGCGATGATCTGGCTCGTCCCGACCGTCGAGATGTTGACGACCGAGCGTCCCGTCTCGACTGCGCGCATGCGGGCGAAGGCGAGCTGCTGGAGATTCTCGTCGGTGCCGCGGAAGTCCGCGTTGTTCGTCTGGAACATGTAGATCTCGGCGCCGTCCTGCGCGCCGTCCCAGATCACGTCGTCGTAGATGACGTCGAAGCAGATCGCCAGGCCGACGCCGACGCCGTCCACGTCGAAGAACGGGCGGGAGCCGCCCTGCGTGTACTCCCGCTGCACGAGATCGATGAGGTCCGGCGCGAACAGCCGGTAGAGCCAGCGATCGGGGACGTATTCGCCGAACGGCACGGGATGCCGCTTGTCGTACACGTCGACCGGATTCTCGGCATCCTGCTCCCACAGCAGGGATGAGTTGAAGTACTCGTCACCGCGCTGCGTGACCGCCGCGACGACGAGTGGCGCATCGAGCCGACCCGCCAGCGCATCCAGCGTCGCGGCGGTGCTCGCATTCGCCGTCGGATCGGAGTCGACGCCGCCCTCCGGCCACAGCAGCACGTCGAGATCCTCGCCGAACAGCGGAGCCGTGGCCCGCAGCTGGGCGTTCAGCACGTCGTTCCGGCCGCGCTCGTCGAAGTAGCCCGCCGGTCCGTTGCCCTGGACCGCCCCGACGCGCATGGTGCCGGCGTCCGTCGTCGGGAACTGCGGCAGCGCGAACAGCAGGATCGCGACGACGGCGACAGGGAGAGCCGTGCGGAGGTCGCGGTACCGGCGCATCCGCGCCCACTCGACCGCACTCGCGCACACCATGACGACGAAGAAGGACAGCCCCGCGACGCCCACCCAGGACGCGACGCTCGCAAGCGGGCTGTCGGCCTGCGAGATGCCGACACGGCCCCACGGGAACCCTCCGTACGGCCACGTGCCGAGCAGCTGCTCACGCAGGACCCACAGGGCGGCCACGATCGCGGGGAGGGCCACCAGGCGCGCCCAGGCGCCCGTCCGCACGCGCGGGAGCCACCGGTAGGCCAGCGCGATCGGCACGGCCGTCACCGCCGTGAGGAGCGCCTCGAGGGTCGCAAGAGCGATCCACGGGACAGGGCCGAGATACCGCGCGGTGAACGACACGTTCACCAGGAAGAACGCCAGTCCGAAGACCAGCCCGACCAGGACGGCGCCCCAGACCCGCCGGCCGATGAGGCTGATCAGTGTCAGCGGGATCGCCACGAACACCATCGGCCACCACGCCAGCGCCGGGAAGGCCGTCGTGAGGGCGAGTCCGCCGACGGCCGCCGCGATGACCGCCGCCCACAGGGGCAGGAGCGGGCGCGGCAGCGGTGGGCGGGACGGCGCGTCGGGTGGCACGGATTCCACCCTAGGCGAGCGGGACGACGATGCTCTTCGGCCGCGGGGTCAGACGGCCGAATAGGCGACGATGCCGCGGCGGACGGCATCCAGCGCCTTGCGGGCGGTGCCGGCTATCGGCTGGTCGGCGACGATCGACAGCTGGTCGAGCAGGTCGATCGTCTGCTTCGCCCAGCGGACGAAGTCGCCCGCCGCCATATCGGCCTCGGTCAGCACGCGATCGAGCATGCCGCCGCGCGCCCACGTGTGCATCGCCTGCGCCAGGCCCGCAGAGACGGGCTCGGATCCTGGGAGCCGGTGCTCGCGCTCGAGATCGTCGAGCTCCTGCCACAGCGACGTCGTCGCCTCGAAGGCGGACCGGAACGCTCCGCGCGGCAGTCCGCGCTCCCCCGGCCCGGCGTCGTCGCGGCGCGGCTCGTAGACCAGCGAGCAGGCGAGAGCGGCGAGGGACGCGGCATCCAGGTCCTTCCAGATCCCGCGGCGCAGCGACTCGGCGACCAGCAGGTCGCGCTCCCCGTAGATGCGCCGCATCGTGCGCCCGGCGGGAGTGAGCGTCGTGACTCCGTCGTCGGCGATCGCCACGTACTCGAGTGCCCCCAGCACGTCGACGACGCGGTCGAAGATCCGCGCCACTGTTCCGGTGCGGGTGTCGATCTGGCGCCGCATCTTGTCGATCTCGCGCTTGAGCTTCCAGTAGCGCTCGGCCCAGCGGGCGTGGTGCTCGCGGTCGGGGCACTGATGACACGGATGCCGCTGCATGCGCTTGCGCAGACTCGAGATCTGGCGCTGCCGCTCGTCGCGCGTGCGCCGCGCGGCGCTGACATCCTTGCGGTTCACCTTCTCGAGATCGCTCAGCTCGCGGCGGATGCCCGAGTACTCCGCGAAGTCGCCCCGGTCGCACGTCATCGCCTTCTCGTATCCCGCGAGCGATTCCTCCTGCTCGCGGACCTGGCGGGCAAGGCCCACCACCGCGCGGTCGGCCTGGAACTGGGCGAACGACGACTCGAGGATCTCGCGCGCCCGCGCCCGGCCGAACTGGTCGATGAGGTTGACGGCCATGTTGTAGGTCGGTCGGAAGCTGGAGTTCAGCGGATACGTGCGCCGCGACGCCAGGGCGGCGACCGCCTGCGGGTCGAGCGCCTCGGTCCACTGGATCACGGCGTGGCCCTCGACGTCGATGCCGCGACGCCCCGCCCGCCCGGTGAGTTGCGTGTACTCCCCCGACGTGATCGCGACGCGCGCCTCGCCGTTGAACTTCTCGAGCTTCTCGAGGACCACGGTGCGGGCGGGCATGTTGATGCCGAGCGCGAGAGTCTCGGTCGCGAACACCACTTTCACGAGCTTGCGCTGGAAGAGCTCCTCGACCACCTCTTTGAAGGCCGGCAGCAGCCCCGCATGGTGCGAGGCGACACCCCGCTCGAGGTTCTCACGCCACTCCCAGAAGCCCAGGACGGCGAGATCCTCCTCGAGAAGGGTGCGGGTGCGCTCTTCGATCACGGCGCGGATCTCGCGGCGTTCCTCGTGCGACGTCAGGCGCACGCCGGCACGCCGGACCTGCTGCACGGCTGCGTCGCAGCCCACGCGGCTGAAGATGAAGAAGATCGCCGGCAGCAGGTTCGCCCGCGACAGCAGCTCGACGACGTCCGGGCGATCGAGGCGCTCGATGCGCTGCACGTTCGCCGAGCGCACCGGTCGCGTCCCGCCCCGGCTCGGACGACGGCGGGATGCCTCGTACCCGCCGCCCGCGTAGTGAGCGCGTTCACCGCGGTCGCCGCTGCGCAGCTGCTGCGCGCGCCTGTTGTTCTCGAAGTTCGGCCCCTTGAACGACCGGATGCGCATGAGCTCCTGGTTGACCTGCGCCGTCGCGATGCCGGCGCGGTCGTCGAACAGGGGCAGGAGGTCCCCCCGCACCAGCACGTGCTGTTCGAGGGGCACCGGGCGGGTCTCGGAGACGATCACCTCGGTGTCGCCGCGCACGGTGTCGAGCCAGTCGCCGAACTCCTCGGCGTTCGACACCGTCGCCGACAGCGACACCAGTCGCACGGTGGGCGCGAGGTGGATGATGACCTCTTCCCATACGGCGCCGCGGAACCGGTCGGCGAGGTAGTGCACCTCGTCCATCACCACGTACCGGAGGCCGCGCAGCGCCGGAGAGTCGGCATAGAGCATGTTGCGCAGCACCTCGGTCGTCATGACGACGATGCGCGCGTTGCCGTTGATGTTCGTGTCGCCGGTGAGAAGACCGACCTCATCGGCGCCGTAGACGTCCTGGAGCTCCCGGAACTTCTGGTTCGACAGCGCCTTCATCGGCGTCGTGTAGAACGCCTTGTCGCCGGGCGTCTGCATCGCCAGATGCACGGCGAACTCGCCGACGATCGTCTTGCCCGCGCCGGTGGGCGCGGCGACCAGGACGCTCCGGCCGTCCTCGAGCGAGCGGCATCCCTCGATCTGGAACGGGTCGAGGGTGAATCGCTGGGACGCCGCGAACGCGGCGGTGAGGGGGTGGGTGCGATCGAGCTGAGCGGTCTCGCTCGCTCGTGCATAGCGCTCGGCAGGAGCGGGGTCGCTCACGGCGCCTCGGGCGGGAGGAGCGTGGCCGCGCGCTTCGCCTTGCGGCGGTCGAACAGCATGGACAGCCCGACCGCGGCGAAGTACAGCACGCACAGGATCCCCGCGAGAAGCAGCATCGAGGTGACATCGGCGGCGGGAGTCGCCGCGGCGGCGAAGACGGTGATGATGATGATCGCGACGCGCCAGCCCTTGAGGATGTCGCGGCCCGACACCACGCCCGCGAGGTTGAGGGCGACGAGGAACACTGGAGTCACGAAGGACACGCCGATCACGAGCAGCAGCTTGAAGACGAAGTCGTAGTACGTGGCGTAGTCGTAGAACTGCGCGATGCCCTGGTCGTTCGGCACGAAGTTCGACATCAGCACGACCATGTGCGGCATGATCAGCCAGCCGACGTAGAGGCCCGCCATGAAGAGCGGGATCGCCGCGGCCAGGAAGCCGATGGTGTACTGGACCTCCTTGCGCGTGAGCCCGGGCATGATGAACGCCCAGATCTGCCACAGCCACACCGGCGCCGAGATGAGAAGGCCGATCGCAAAGGCGATGCGCATGTGCAGATCGAAGCCGCTCGAGACGGTCGTGAAGTTCAGGGCGATGTACTGGTCGCCCCGCTCCCCCGCGATCTCCACGATCGGCTGCGAGAGCAGATCGATCACCCAGCCGCTGATGAGGAACGCGACCACCATGCCGATGACGAGGCCGGCCGCCGCGATGAAGAATCGCTTCCGCAGTTCGCGCAGATGCCCGCCGAGGGACATCCGCTTATCGCGCCGAGGCTGCTCGGGCTCCTCGATGCGCGGTGGATCCGTGGTGACCACGCCGGGTCAGGAGGACGGGTCTGCGGTGCTGCTCGAGCTCGCCGGAGTATCGGCCTTCGGAGCATCCGACGACACGTTCTCGGCCTTGGACTTGGCCGAGGAGTCGTCCTCCTTCATCGCCTTCATCTCACCCTTGAACACCCGGGCGGACTGACCGAGGCTCTTGGCGAGAGCCGGCAGCTTTGCAGCCCCGAAGAGGAGCAGGATCACCGCGAGGATGATCAGAAGATGCGGCCATCCGAATGCGCCCATGCGGAGTCTCCTTGTCGGTGCGGATGTGGCTCCAGTGTAACCCTGTGACGGTGACTCGGAGCCGCCCTCAGCGGTATTGCGCCAAGCCGGCTTCAGCCCACTCTGCCACAGCCCGGCGCGCGCCGGCGGGCTCGAGCACCTCGACGGCGCCTCCGCGGCGTGCCGCGAGACGGCGCAGGCTCAGTTCGTCGGCGACCCGCATGGTGGCGATCGTGACGCCGCCGGAGGTCTCGAGCGTCGCGCGGTCGAGGTAGTCGCCGAGCAGTGGTGCGACCTCTTCGGGGAAGCGGATGCGGGCGACGATGTCACCGGCGTCGGTGTCGAACCAGTCGGGCGCCTGCTCTCCCGCGTGCGTGCTGGGGATGCCGGTGAGCTCGAGGTCGCTGACGCGGTCCAGGTGGAAGGTGCGCATCGCCTCGCGCAGATGGCACCAGCCCTGCAGATACCACTGGCCGCTCGCGATGTGCACCTTGACCGGATCGACGGTGCGGGTCGTGGGTGCGGCGTCGGGCGCCTTGTAGGTGAACGAGACGGCGACGCCGCGACGCAGCGCGTCGGCGACGAGGTCGCGCACGGCGTCGACCGGCTCGGGAGCCAGGATCACCTCTGCCGGCGTGGCGGACGCTCCGCGTGCCAGCTTGGCCAGCAGCCCTGAGTAGAGCTCGGTGTCGCCCACGCCCGGGATGGAACGCGCCAGCTGCAGACCCGCGAGCAGCGCGGCGGCTTCGCGGGCCGTCAGCTTCGGCGACCGCTCCAGGCCGACCGAGTTCGTGATGACGATCAGGTCGCGTTCGTCGAGGAGGTCCCAGTCGATGTCGAACAGGTCGTTCGACATCTGCCAGTAGCCCCGGTCGCCGGGAAGGCCGATGACCGTCAGCTTCTCGACCATCGACCGCATCTGCTCGGGCGCGACGTCGAACTCGTCGGCGGCCTCGGCGAGCGAGACCTCGCCCTTGCCGATGAGGTACGGCACGAGCTGCAGCATGAGGGCGGCGCGGTCCGTCGCCACCAGTGGCCTGCGCGCGGTCATGACTGGCTCCTCGCGTTCGTCGACGCTGCCTCGTGCAGGTCGCGTGTGGCGGCGAGGCGGTCGATCACGCGATCCCGCAGCTCCGCCGGAGCCACGACACGCACCTCGGGTCCGTAGGAGGCGAGCTCGTCGGCGAAGATGTGGGCGTCGACGTACGGCACGCGGATGCCCTGCTCGGCAGGCTGCGCCCGGCGGGCGAGCCGGAGCGCGGCCTCGGTGCCGGGGTTGACCTCGAGGAGGGCCGAGTTGCGGGCGGCGACCTCGTCGAGGCCGGCCAGCGCCCGCTCTCCTGCGCCCTCGCGCAGCGCCGGGTCGAACGAGGCGCGTGCGAGGGTGACGGGCCCGACGATCCGCTGGAGCAGGAACGTGCGATCGGCCTGCACGTCGAGATCGATGCCGAACACGTGCCAGCGGCCCTCGTACTCGATGAGGGCCAGGGGCTGCACCCGGCGCGTGCGAGGAGCCTCCTCCCCCGGCTTGAGGTACGGGAAGGTGACGACGCGGCTCGACTCGATCGCCTGCTGCAGCCCCGGGAAGGCGGGATCGTGCATGCTGAGGCGCGGCGAGAATCCGATGATGGGCTCGTCGACGAGGTCGCCGAGCGCACGGATCTTCCGCAGACCGCTGCGGGCATCGTCCGACATCGAGCTCTGGCTCCACACGCCTCCGGCGAGTGTGAGGAGCGCCTGTTCGGCCGGGGTGAAATCGATGTCCTCGGGCAGCTCGTACTCGGCGCTCGGCACGCGATAGCGCGCCTCGCGCAGGTCGTCGGGATCGGCCCAGTCGCCGATCGTCTCGATCGGCACGCCGAGGCCGCGCAGCGACTCCTTGTCGCGCTCGAACATCTTCTCGAGCGCGTCTTTCGACGCGCCCGCCGCGCTCTGCTCGCGGTAGCCGGCGACCGAGGTCAGGATCGTGTCCTTCGTCAGCCCCTGGTCGGTCGCGATGAGGGCCACCACGAGGTTGACAAGGCGCTCCTCGGGCGGGATCTTCGCGGCGGCAGTGGCAGGCACCCGCCTATCTTAGGGCCGCCCGCGACCCGGGTCGCGGAACCCGGTCACTCCGCCGGCGGGACGTCGACGCCGAGGATGTCGATGACGTAGACGAGCGTCGAGCCGGGCGGGACGGCGCCGTTGGCGTCGTCGCCGTAGCCCTGGTCGGGCGGGACGACGACCAGCACCTGCGAGCCGACGGTCTGGCCCTCGAGCGCCTTCGCGAAACCGGGGACGACCGCGTCGGCAGTGACCGACGCGGGCTGATCGCCCCATGTGCTGTCGAACGTCTCGTCCTCGCCCCAGACGACACCACTGTAGTGGACGCGCACCGGCTGGTCGCCGGTCACCGTCTCTCCGGTGCCCTTCTTCAGGGTCTGGACGACGAGGTCGGTGGGCGGGGCGCCGTCGGGGATGATCAGGCCCGGCTGGCCGTCGGGCGCACGCACGACGGTGGGCAGGCCGAAGCCGCTGTTGAACTGGTTCTGCCCGTCGGCGGCGGGGAGATACACCTTGCGCAGGTCGATGACCGCCACGACGGTGTCCTCCTCGTCCAGGCCGAAGCCGACCGAGACGTCGGGCGACATGTCGTCGGGCGACATCGCGACCGCGATGCGCGAGCCCTCGGTGGCGCACTGCAGGGCCTCTTCGAAGCCGGGGAAGTTCGTCGTCCACTGATCCGGCGACGAGACGCGCGACAGGTCGCCGTCATACGCGGTCGCCACGATCGGCTCACCGGTCGTACCGCTGAAGAGCGCGACGTCGACCACCATGAGCTGGTTCGGCGCGGTGACCGGCGTGCCGTCGCCCGAGACGACGTCCTCGAAGGCGAGGTGCGGCGCGTGCAGCGGTGTGTACACGTCGACCTCGGGCTGGTCCTCGGTGTCGCCGGTGACGTCGATGAGGTCCATGACGTCGGCGTCGGACACGGCAGGACGGGAGCAGTCTGACGACGAGCCGGGCATCGAGCATCCGGCCAGGCCGACGGTCACCAGTCCCAGGACGGCGAGGGCAGCGGGGATCTTGCGCACCGGAACAGTCTAGGCGGTGCCGTCGGGCTCGCCCGCGCGTCCCGACGCCTGACGGGCGCCCTCCGCCGCGCGCTCGGCCTCGCGGACGCGCTTACGCAGGTTCTTGTCGGTGATCTGCCGGTCGCCGACCGCGCCCGGCGTCCACAGCTCGACATCCTCGTCGCCGTAGCTGGACTTCGAGGCCCGGCGCTTGACCTCCGGTGCGATGGCGCCGGGTGCCAGGCGGCGCGCCCAGATCAGGAAGCCGGTGTGCGCGACCATGCGGTGGTCCGGACGCACGGCGAGGCCTTCGACGTGCCAGCCGCGCACCATCGTCTCGTTCGCGTCGGGCTCGGTGAACAGGCCGGTGCCGCGGATGTACTCCGCGACGCGGCTCAGCTGCGTCGCGGTCGCGACGTAGCAGACGACGACGCCGCCGGGCGTGAGGGCCTCGGCGACGACGTCGATGCATTCCCACGGTGCCAGCATGTCGAGGACGACGCGGTCGACGGATGCCGGAGCCACGGTGTCGGTGAGCTCCTCGGCCAGGTCTCCGACGACCACGTCCCAGTTCGCGGGGACCTCGCCGATGAAGGTCTCGACGTTCGCGCGGGCGACGGCGGCGAAGTCGTCACGGCGCTCGAACGACACCAGGCGTCCGTGGCCGCCGATCGCCCGCAGGAGCCACAGTGACAGGGCTCCCGATCCGACCCCGGCCTCGACCACGGTGGCGCCCGGGAAGATGTCGGCCTCGGCGAGGATCTGGGCGGCATCCTTCGGGTAGACGATGGCGGCGCCGCGCGGCATCGACATCACGAAGTCCCGCAGCAGCGGCCGCAGCGCGAGGTACTCGTGGCCGCCGCTGTTGGCGACGACGGACCCGTCCGGCTGGCCGATGAGCTGCGTGTGCTTGAGCACGCCGTGGTGCGTGTGCAGCTCGCCGTCCCCGCGCAGCGTGATGGTGTGGAGCCGGCCCTTGGGACCGGTGAGCTGCACGCGGTCACCGAGGCGGAAGGGACCGCTCGGTCGTTCGGCGGCGGCGAGGTTGTCGGTCATCGGGCGATCTCCTCGGCCGGGTCGGAGGCGTGGACGCGTGCGCGGTGCGCCGCGTGGAAGGCGATGACGTCGTCGGCGGTGCGGCCGTCGAGCGTGTCCCAGAGGATGTGCGCGCCGGCGCCGGTGAGGGAGACCATGAGCGGCACGCCGATCACGGCGGCGCCGGAGGCCACGGCCGAACGCAGGCCGTTCGGGGAGTCCTCGATCGCCACCGTCTCGTGGGGAGCGACGCCCAGCACCTCGCACGCCTGCAGGTACGGGTCGGGGAAGGGCTTCGGGCGCGTCGCGTCGTCGCCCGCGATCACGACGTCGAACGCCTCGAAGTCGATGAGGTCGACGACCGTCTGCGCCATGCGCCGCATCGACATCGTCACCAGGCCCGTCTTGATGCCGGCATCGCGAAGGTTCGCGAGCAGCTCGCGCGCCCCGGGACGGAACGGCACGCCGGTGACGTTCAGCTGGCGCATGACGTCGTCGGTGAGGTGATCGATGATGGCGTCGGTGCTCATGCGCACCCCGGTCCCCTGCAGGATGCGCGCGGAATCCTCGAGCCCGAGGCCCACCAGGCCGAGCGCCTGCTCGTGCGACCACGTCCCGCCGAAGCTCTCGATGAGCGGCGTCTCCGCCGCCATCCAATACGGCTCGGTGTCGACGAGGGTGCCGTCCATATCCCACAGGACGGCCGAGAGGCGGGGCTCATTCACCGTGCAATCCTACGAGAGGGCTCCGGCCCTCCGTGGAGAGGGGGGCATATCCTGGATGGAGCCCGCGGACGATGCGGGCGGAGGGGGTCCCGTGGACGGACTGGGTCGTCGTGTTCTCGTCGCCGCATTCGATGGATGGAACGACGCTGGCGAAGCCGCGTCATCCGCCATCACGCAGCTGCGCGAGGGCGGATCGTACGAGACCGTCTTCTCGGTGGATCCCGAGCTCTACTTCGACTACCAGTACACGCGCCCGCACATCGCCGCGGACGGCGACGGACGACGCACGCTCCGCTGGCCGGAGGCCTCGCTGCTGCGCCCGGCACGCACGACCCGCGGCACGCAGCTGTGGCTGCTCACGGGAGTCGAGCCGGCCCGCGCGTGGCAGGCCTTCTCGTCCGAGTTCATCGACATGGCGCTGCGGGAGGACATCACGGGCTTCGTCGCGATCGGCTCCATGATGTCGGATGTGCCGCACACTCGCCCGATCTCCGTCTTCGCAGGCAGCGACAACGAGAACCTTCGCGGCTCCCTCGAGCTGGAGCGCAGCTCGTACGAAGGGCCCGTCGGCATCCTGAGCGTGCTCGGCGACGCCGCGGAGCGCGCCGGCATCCCGACGGCCAGCCTGTGGGCGAGCGTCCCGCATTACGTCGCCGGACACACGCCGTCGCCCAAGGCGACGCTCGCACTCCTCGACAAGCTGGAAGACCTCACCGGCGCTCCGGTCCCCCGTGGCGATCTCGCCACCGAGGCGGCGGCCTGGGAGGCCTCCATCGACGCGGCCGCGGCCGACGACGAGGAGATGACGGAGTACATCCACCAGCTCGAGCGCACGCGCGACACGTGGGACTCCCCCGAGGCGTCGGGCGATGCGATCGCACAGGAGTTCGAGCGCTATCTGCGCCGCACCGACGGAAAGCCGGGCGACGGCCCCAGCAAGCCCGGCCGCGACGACCCGCGCCGCTGAGCGGCATCCGTCCGCCGCGCGGTCGCTGAGACCCGGTCGTTGAGCGAGCGAGGCACGAGCGAGACGAAACGCCACGGACTCACGATCAGCGCAGGTCGGCGACGTTTCGTCTCGCAAGCTCGCTCGACGACGGGCTGAAGGTCAGGGGTTGATGACGCCCATGCTGAGCAGCACGAGGAGCAGCGAGCCCAGCGCGACGCGGTACACCACGAACGGCAGGAAGCTGTGCTTGGAGATCCAGCTCATGAAGAACGCGATCACTCCCAGCGCCACGATGAACGCGACGCCCGTCGCCACGGCGGTCTCGCCGAGCGTGAACACGCCCGGCTCGTCGAGGCTCTTGAAGAGCTGGAAGAAGCCGCTGCCGAAGACGGCGGGGATCGCGAGCAGGAACGCGTAGCGGGCGGCGGCCGCGCGCTCGTATCCCATGAAGAGACCGGCGGTGATGGTGCCGCCCGACCGCGACACGCCGGGGATGAGCGCGAGCGACTGGGCGAAGCCGTAGATCACGCCGTGGCCGATCGTGATGTCCTGGAGCTTGCGCTTCTTGGCTCCGACGTGATCGGCGATGCCGAGCAGCACGCCGAAGAAGATCAGCATGCCGGCGGTGATCCACAGCGACCGCAGCACGGTCTCGATCTGGTCCTGGAAGAGAAGGCCGAGCACGACGATCGGGATGCTGCCGATGATGATGAGCCAGCCGAGCTTCGCGTCGGGGTCGTTGCGCGGGATCCGGCCGAACAGGGCGCGGAACCAGTGTCCGATGATCCTCACGATGTCGCGCCAGAAGAACACCACGACCGCAGCCTCCGTGCCGATCTGCGTGATCGCGGTGAACGCGGCGCCGGGATCCTGCGCCGACGGCAGGAACTCGCCGAGGATGCGCAGGTGGGCGCTCGAGGAGATCGGCAGGAATTCGGTCAGTCCCTGGACGAAGCCGAGGATGATCGCTTCGAGAAGCATGGGCGCCTTTCAGACGGGCCTGACGGATGCCGCGCAGTCGCGGCGCCCGACGGGGACTTCAGTAGGTGCGGAGCAGGTCGGTGAGCACAGCTTGGCCGAAGACCAGCGCGTCGATCGGGACGCGCTCGTCGACGCCGTGGAACATGCCGGTGAAGTCGAGATCGGCCGGGAGGCGGAGGGGGGCGAAGCCGTAGCCCGAGATGCCGAGCGCGGCCAGCGCCTTGTTGTCGGTGCCGCCGCCCATGAGGTACGGCACGACCGGCGCGCCGGGGTCGTGGCGGCCCAGCGCCGCCACCATCGCGTCGACGAGGTCTCCCGAGAACGGGACCTCGAGACCGATGTCCTGGTGGACCACCTCGACGTCCACGCCGTCGCCGACGATGCGGCGGATGTCGGCGAGGGCGGCCTGCTCGGTGCCGGGCAGCACGCGGACGTCGACCAGCGCCTCGGCGCGGTCGGGGATCACATTGTGCTTGTAGCCGGCGATCAGTCCGGTCGGATTCGTCGTGGTGCGCAGCGTCGAGCGGAGGAATCCGGATGCCGCACCCGCAGCAGCCGCGACAGCGTCGGGGTCGCCGGCGGCCTGGCCCGTGAGCTCCGCCAGTCGCGCGGTCATCTCGCGGGTGGTGTCGGTGAGCGTCACCGGCCACGCGGTGCGGCCGAGGGCCGCGACGGCCTCGGCGAGGCGTGTCACCGCGTTGTCGGAGTGGAAGCTGGAGCCGTGGGCGGCGCGGCCGCGGGCGACGAGCCGGATCCACACCAGGGCCTTCTCCCCCACCTGGAGGAGGTACGCGTGACGATCGCCGAGCGGGATGGAGTAGCCGCCCACCTCGCTGATCGCCTCCGTCGCACCCTCGAACCAGCCTGGGCGGTCCTCGACGACGAGCGCGGACCCCTCGACGCCGCCGTTCTCCTCGTCGGCGAAGAACGCCAGCACGAGGTCCCGCTCCGGCTGCCCGCCGGAGCGGAGGATGTCGGCGACCGAGGTCAGGATCATGGCATCCATGTCCTTCATGTCCACCGCACCGCGGCCCCACAGCATCCCGTCGCGGACGACGCCCTCGAACGGGTCGACGCTCCAGTCCTCGGCGATGGCCGGGACGACGTCGAGGTGGCCGTGCAGCACGAGCGCCGGCTTGTCGCGATTGCGCCCCGGCACGCGCGCCATGACGTTGGTGCGGCGCGGGATCGGCTCGTAGTACTCCGGTGCCAGTCCGAGGTCCGACAGGTACGCGCCGACGTACTCCGCGGCCTCGCGCTCCCCCGCGGCGCGCCCGCCACCGTGGTTCGTCGTGTCGAAGCGGATCAGATCCCGTGCCACCGAAGCGACTTCGGGGAGGCCGAGATCGGGTGAGGGCATGCGGACAAACCTACCCGACCGTGTGACCGACGCGCTTCGGGGCGGTCGCCTGTCGCGCCGCCCCGAAACCACCTCGCGCGTCGCCGCTCAGTGCACGACATACATCGCGCCCCCCACGACGAACGTCAGCAGGGTCGTCCACGCGACGATCGCCAGGCCCTGCCAGAAGAGGATGCGTGCGGTCTTCACGCCCGCACCGGCGAGCATCGTCGCCGTGAACTGCGTGGGCAGCAGCAGCGGTCCGAGCAGGCTGACGCCGGGAACGCCGTAGCGCTCGAGCGCCCGCTGGAACTTGGCCTTGCGCGCCGAACCGCGCTCATCGCCGACGGGAGGCGACGAGACGTCGGCGATATCGCCTCCACCGGCCGCGACGAGCCGGCGCGTGCGGGTGCGTGTGACGACCGCCGAGCGTGTCCGCGCCGTCAGCAGCACGAGCACGGTGACGCACACGAAATTGCCGACGATGCCGGCCGCGGCGGCGATCGCAGGATGGATGCCGCCGATGATTCCGATCACGGCCGCGCCCTCGCCCTCGATGAACGGGACGGCGCCCGCTGCGGCGACGATGAGCGGCTGGACGAGGTCGGGCACCTGGGCGACGAGGTCCTGGAAGGTGTCGACGAGACTCATGATGTGCTCCTGATGGTCGATGCGGGCCGATCCTGATGGCGACGGTGGCCGGGGTTCCTCCGTCGCAAGACCAGTCCATCGGCGCACCGCGGATGCCGGAAGTGCCGGGCTGTCACCGCTTTCCGGACGGTTCGCACGCCCCGGCCATGACATGTGTCATGGACCTAGGGTGGGACCCATGAGCACCTCCCCCGTGCCGGCGGCGGACACCGAGACGGCGGCGCAACGACACGGACGGCTGCGCCTGTCGCGCGGGATCACCGCTACCTGGTGGTACACCGTTTCGGCGGTCGTGTTCCTGGAGTTCATGATCGTGGTCGTCTGGACCGGCGCGCTCGTCGAGGCGGGCCGAGATGCCGCCACGGTGGCGACGGTCGGCCTCAGCGGGCTCGTGTGGTGGCTCTCGACGTTCCTGCTGCTGCACGACTACCGGCAGCGGACCGAGCAGAGTCCGCTCGCGCGGTGGCCGAGGGCGCTCGCGCCGCTGCTGGTCGCCGCGTGCTTCGGTCTGCTCGCGGGTCTGGTGTCGGGGCTGTGGCTGATGGGCGTCCTTCCGCTCATCCAGGCCCTGGTGCTCCTCAACTGGCCGGCTGGAGTCCGGGGACGCGCCGTGATCGCCGCGACGGCGCTCCTCGCCGCCCTGTGGTTCGTCGACAGCCGTGCGACCATGCCTCCCGACGCGAGCTCGACCTGGTGGCTGCTCGGGTTCTTCTCCGTCACTCTCCCCGGCATGACGGTGCTGTCGCTGTGGTGGTGGGACGTTCTCATGACAGTCGACCGCGCCCGCGCCTCCGAGTCCCGCCTCGCAGCGACGCAGGAGCGGCTGCGCGTCGCCACCGACGTCCACGACCTTCAGGGTCACCACCTGCAGGTGATCGCACTCCAGCTGGAACTCGCCGAACGCCTCATGCCGAACGATCCGGATGCGGCCCTCACCCAGCTGCGGGCCGCGCGGCAGAGCGTCGACGAGGCGCGCCAGGGCACGCGAGACCTCGCTCTTCGCTTCCGCTCCGTGCCCTTGACGGTCGAGATCGAGAACGCCGCAGATCTGCTGCGCGCGGCGGGCACGTCGGTGCAGGTGACGGTGCATGCCGACGCGGACCGGGCTCCGGCATCCGTTCTCGGTCCCGTCATCCGTGAGACCACCACCAACGCGCTGCGCCACGGTGGCGGCCGGTGGGCGCGCCTCTCGCTGACGCGCGACGCGGATGCCTGGCGCTACGAGATCGAGAACGATGCCGCCGATGCCTCGCCCAGCGCCGACGGCGCGGGGCTGGAGGGGATCGGCCGTCGGGTCGAGGACGGCGGCGGGTCCGTCGAGATACGGCGCCGCCCGCAGGAGTTCGCCGTCGCCGTAGCCGTCCCTGTGTCGCCGGAGGAGTCCCGGTGATCCGGGTGCTTCTCGCGGACGACGAGGCGATGATCCGCTCCGCTCTGGCCGCCCTCCTGCGCCTCGAGCCCGACATCGAGGTCGTCGCGGAGTGCGCCGACGGAGACGAAGCGGTGAGCGCAGCACTGCGCCTCTCCCCCGACGTCTGCCTTCTCGATCTCGAGATGCCGGGCCTGGACGGCGTCGAGGTCGCCGCACGGGTGACGCGCAGCGTCGCCACGCGCTGCATCGTGGTGACGCGGCACGCGCGCCCCGGCGTACTGCGGCGAGCACTTGCGTCGGGCGTGTCGGGGTTCATCCCCAAGTCTCGCGGGGCCGACGAGGTGGCGGAGGTCATCCGACGAGTCGCGGCCGGCGGACGCTACGTCGACCCCGAGGTCGCCGCCGACGCGCTGAGCGACGAACGCTGCCCGCTGACCGACCGCGAACTCGACGTTCTGCGCGCCGGACGGCGCGGCGAGACGACCGGACAGATCGCTCGCACGCTCTCGCTCGCGCCCGGAACCGTGCGCAACCACGTGTCGGCGGTGTTGAGCAAGCTCGCCGTGAGCACGCGCCAGCAGGCCGTCCTGCTCGCCGAGGAGCGCGGCTGGATCTGAACCGGCCGGCGCGCCTCCGCAACGACGAAGGCCCCCTTTCGGGGGCCTTCGACTTTCTGTGCGCGAGGGGGGACTTGAACCCCCACGCCCTATACGGGCACTAGCACCTCAAGCTAGCGCGTCTACCTATTCCGCCACCCGCGCAAGTGGTTTCCGGTTTCGCAACCGAGGAATGACATTACCACGTCACCGGAGGTTCAACGAATCGCTCGGCACCCGGGCGCGTCACCCCATCGAGACGCCGAAGAGCAGCCCGAGGAGGTACGTGACGGCGGCGGCGCCGAATCCGATGGCCAGCTGCCGCAGCGCCCGGCGGAGCGGCGGAGCGCCCGACAGCAGGCCCACCGCGGCGCCGGTCGACATGAGCGCGATCCCGACGAGCACCAGCGCGAGCACGACGGCGGCGAGACCCGAGAGCCCGAAGATCCAGGGCAGCACCGGGATGATCGCGCCGGACGCGAAGAAGAGGAAGCTCGACAGCGCAGCGGCCCACGCGCTGCCGACGACCTCGCCGTGATCGGCGACGACGATCGGCCCGGTGTCGGCGCTGCCCTGCCCCGCGGACCGCGCCGCCTCGACGACGCGCCTCGCGCGAGCGGATGCTTCGGCCTCCGGCATCCCGCGCGTCCGGTACACGAGCGCCAGCTCGTTGGCGTCGATGTCGAGATGCGGGATCCCGCTGTCGGCGAAGTCGCTCGGTTCGGTGGCGGCCAGGAGCTCGCGCTGCGACCGCACCGAGACGAACTCGCCCGCGCCCATCGACAACGCGCCCGCGAGGAGGCCGGCGATGCCGCTGAAGAGCACGAACTGGCTCGATACGCCGGTCGCTCCGATGCCCATCACGAGGGCGAGGTTCGACACCAGGCCGTCGTTCGCGCCGAAGACCGCCGCCCGGAAGGTCCCCGACAGACGGCGGCGGCCGCGCGCGGCGAGGCCGCGCACGACCTCGTGGTGCACCTTCTCGTCCGCCGCCATCGTGGCGGTCGCGAACGGCTCGTCGTCGTACGGCGAGCGCGCCTCGGCGTTCTGCGCGAGGGCCAGCACGAAGATCGACCCGAAGCTCTTCGCCATCCAGCCGAGCAGTCGCGTGCGCACGTCGGGTCGCGGCAGCCGGGCGGGCTCCGCCCCCAGCAGCCCGAGCCAGTGCGCCTCGTGGCGGCCCTCCGCCTCGGCGAGCGCGAGGAGGATCTCGCGCTCCTCGCCGCTGCGCCGACCGGCGAGCTCGCGGTACACGCGTGCCTCGGCGCGCTCGTTGACGAGATACGTCGCCCAGCGGCGCCGATCGCGATCGGTGGGTGCGGCGGGCGTGCTCACGGAGCCTCCAGTCGGGGTGCGGGACCCGTCAACGCTAGCCATCGTGCCGAGGGCGTCCGCGCCGAAATCGAGGATTGCCAGCATTTCGGGGCTCCGAACGGCTGCGTGATCGGCCCGTGCACGCGCGCTCGGCACGGGGTCCACCCGGGATGGGGCTGGTGGAGCGGGCGGGCGCCCGCGTCAGGAGCGGACGCGCTTGCGCAGCACGTCGATCCGCGACTGCAGCTGCGCGACAGTGGCGTGCGACACCGCGGGGCCGCCGCAGATGCGCCGCAGCTCGGCGTGCACCAGCCCGTGCGCCTCGCCGGTCTGGCGGGCATAGAGGCCGACGAGGCTGTTGAGCAGCTGCCGCTGCTCCTTGAGTGTGCGGTGCAGGGCCTGAGGCAGAGCGGGCTGCTCCGGAGCGCCTTCCGACCCCGCCTGCTCAGCCTGGCGATCATGCGCTTCACGGGCGTGGCGGTGGCGGGTCTGGCGGGACTGCCGCTGCATGAGCAGCTCGTGCACGTGTTCGGGTTCGAGCAGGCCGGGGATGCCCAGGAACTCCTCCTCCTCGGGCGTGCCGGGAACGGCGAGCTGACCGAACTCCTTGCCGTCGAACAGCACCCGGTCGAAGTGTGCGAGCGAGCCGAGCGCCTGGTACGTGAACTCCTCGGTGAGCGCGTCCGACGCCTTGTCTTCGCGCTCGGCCGCGTCCATCAGGTCTTCTTCGGCGTTCCATTCGTCCTCGCCGTCACTGTCGCGGTCGAGCGCGTGATCGCGATGCCGCTCCATCTCGTTGGCGAGGCCGAGCAGCTGCGGCACGTTGGGAAGGAACACGCTCGCGGTCTCGCCACGGCGGCGGGCGCGCACGAAGCGGCCGATCGCCTGGGCGAAGAAGAGCGGAGTCGACGCGCTCGTGGCGTAGACGCCGACGGCGAGGCGGGGCACGTCCACGCCTTCCGACACCATCCGCACGGCGACCATCCACCGGCTCGTCGAGGCGGAGAACTCCTCGATGCGGCTCGACGCCTCGGCCTCGTCCGACAGCACCACCGTCGGAGCCTCGCCGCTGATCTCGCGCAGGATCGCGGCATACGCGCGCGCGGCGGTCTGGTCCGTCGCGATCACCAGTCCGCCGGCATCCGGCACGTGCTCGCGCACCTCGGTGAGGCGCCGGTCGGCCGATCGGAGTACCGCGGGAATCCAGTCGCCCTCCGGGTCGAGCGCGGTGCGCCAGGCCTGCGAGGTGATGTCCTTGGTGTTGTCCTGCCCGAGATGCGCCTCCATCTCGTCGCCGGTCTTGGTGCGCCACCGCATGTGGCCCGCGTACACGAGGAAGATCACCGGGCGGACCACGCCGTCCTCGAGCGCGCGGCGGTAGCCGTACGCGTAGTCGCTGCGCGAGACCCGGATGCCCTTGGGATCAGGGTGGTATTCGACGAACGGGATCGGCGCGGTGTCGCTGCGGAACGGTGTTCCGCTGAGGAGCAGACGCCGGGTCGCGCGTGCGTAGGCCTCGCGCAGCGCGTCGCCCCAGCTCAGCGCGTCGCCGCCATGGTGCACCTCGTCGAGGATCACCAGCGTGCGCGCGTCCATCGTCAGACGCTGATGGACGGATGCCTTCACCGCGACCTGCGCGTACGTCACGGCGACGCCGTGGTACTGGCGTGCCGGGGCGACGTGACGGTTGCTGAAGGCGGGGTCGAGGCGGATGCCGACGCGGGCCGCGGCATCCGCCCACTGGGTCTTGAGGTGCTCGGTCGGCGCGACCACGACGACGCGGTTGACGATGCGGCGCCGCAGGAGCTCGCTCGCCAGGCGCAGGGCGAACGTCGTCTTGCCGGCGCCCGGCGTCGCCGCCGCGAGGAAGTCGCGCGGACCGCCGCCGGGTCCGTCGGGGCCGTCCATCCCGAAGTACAGGTCGAGCGCCTCGGCCTGCCAAGCGCGCAGGCGCTGGGCGGTGCCCCACGGTGCGCGCTGCGGGTAGGTCGGCGACAGGTGCTCGGCTGCGAAGCTGCCGATGTGCGGCTCGGCGCTGTGCGGATCGGCGATCGGGGTCGAGGGGGACGCGACCTGCGCTTCGATCGTCGTTTCGTCCGTCACCGAATGCACCTCCCCCGTAGACAACGAGTCACCACGATAGACGACCGGCACGACATCGAGGGTCGGCGACCGGGGGTAGCCTGACTCTCGGTCACGAGCCGAGGAACGGAAGACGGATGCCCACGACAGAAGATCCCCGCGCCCCCTACGCCGAGAACGCCGAGACGCACCCCTGGCGGCGCTATGTCGCCCTGGGCGACTCGTTCACCGAGGGGGTGGGCGATCGCGAGCCGGCGGCGCCGAACGGCGTCCGGGGGTGGGCGGACCGGGTCGCCGAGGTGCTGTCGGAGCAGGTGGACGACTTCGCGTACGCCAATCTCGCCGTCCGCGGGCGCCTCATCTCCCAGATCGTCCACGAACAGGTGGAGCCGGCCATCGCCCTCAAGCCCGACCTCGTGACGTTCTCGGCGGGCGGCAACGACGTCATCCGCCCGAACGGCGACCCCGACCGGGTCGCGCAGCTCTTCGAGGACGCCGTCGTGCGGCTCTCGCGCGACCACGCCACGGTGGTCGTCTTCACGGGCATCGACACCGCGTTCACGCCGGTCTTCCGCGGTATCCGGGGCAAGGTCGCCATCTACAACGAGAACATCCGTGCGATAGCCGACCGGTACGACTGCATCGTGGCGGACCAGTGGGCGCTGAAAGAGGTGCAGGACATGCGCTTCTTCGATGACGACCGTCTGCACTACAACACCCTCGGCCATCACGAGGTGGCGCGCATGGTGCTGCGGGCGCTGAACGTCCCGAACGACCTGCAGCCGATGCAGCCCGACCCGCTCCCCCTCCGCACGTGGCGCGAGGCGCGCGCGGTCGACCTGGTGTGGGCGCGGGAGTACTTGGTGCCGTGGGTGCTGCGGCGCGTGCGTCACCAGTCGTCGGGCGATCATGTGACGGCCAAGCGCCCCGACCCGCTGCCGGTCATCACGCTGGCGCCCGGGCAGCAGGGTTCCCGATCGGCGCCCACGGGCGACGCGGACCTCGCGGACCGCCCCGAGGAGGTCTGAGGTGGCGACGCATCTCGTCACCGGAGCAGGATCCGGGATCGGCGCGGCGCTCGCCGAGCGGCTCGCCGAGCGCGGTGACGACCTCTGGCTGCTCGTGCGCGATGCCGGTCGCGCGGTACAGCTGCGCGAACGCTTTCCCGACGCGCAGACTCTCGTGGGCGACCTCTCCGACCCGGCACGCCTGTCGTGGGCGTTCAGTCACCAGAGCGTGCCGCCGCAGCTCGACTCGCTGATCCACGTGGCCGGCGTCGTCGAGCTCGGCGCCGTCGGCGAGACGCCCGTCGCGACCTGGCAGCATCAGCTGAACGTGAACGCCGTCTCGCCCGCCGAGCTGACGCGGCTGATGCTTCCCGCCCTGCGCGCCGCGCGCGGGCGCGTGGTGTTCGTGAACTCGGGCGCCGGGCTGCGGGTGAGTCCCGAATGGGGCTCGTACGCCGCGAGCAAGTTCGCGGTCCGCGCCATCGCCGATGCGCTCCGTGAGGAGGAGCGCGCCCACGGCGTGCGCGTGACGACGGTGTACCCGGGACGCACGGCGACGCCCATGCAGGAGAAGGTGCACCAGCAGGAGGGCGCGGACTACGACGCCTCCCAGTGGATCGAGCCGGCCTCGGTCGTCTCCGCGATCCTCGCAGCGCTGGATCTGCCACGGGATGCGGACCTCACCGAGCTGACGATCCGCCCGGGCGCCTGAGCGGACGCCGCCCCGCCGGCGTGACCTCGGCGCGACGCAGGTCAGCGCGTCCGCAGCTCCCACAGCGCGACCGCGCTCGCCGCAGCCACGTTGAGCGAGTCCACGCCCGCGGTCATCGGGATCGTGACGACCGTGTCGGCGACCTGGAGCGCGCTACGGGAGAGGCCGTCCCCCTCAGCGCCCAGCATCAGCGCGACCCGCTCGGGCCGCCGAGCGCTGAACTCGTCGAGCGCGACGGCGTCGTGGGCGAGCGCGAGGGCTGCGAGCGTGAACCCGGACTCGTGCAGCACGGCACCCGCTTCTCTCCACTCGGGCAGCCTCGTCCACGGCACCTGGAACACCGTCCCCATGCTCACCCGCACACTGCGACGGTACAGCGGGTCGGCGCAGCGCGGGCTGACGAGCACCGCATCGGCACCGAGCCCGGCGGCCGCGCGGAAGATGGCGCCGACATTGGTGTGGTCGACGATGTCCTCGAGCACGACGACGAGCCGTGCGCCGGCGACCACCTCGGCGACGGTCGGCAGCTCCGGCCGATGCATCGACGCGAGGGCGCCCCGGTGCACGGCGTAGCCGGTGAGGGCTTCGGCGATCTCCGGAGCGACGACGTAGACCGGCGCCGCTGTGTCGGCGAGCACCTGCTCGATATCGCCGAGCCACTTCTCCTGCACGAGCACCGATCGCGGGCGATGCCCCGCCCGGAGCGCGCGCGCGATGACCTTGGCGGACTCGGCGATGTACAGGCCACCTTCGGGCTCGAGCACGCGCCGGAGCGCGACATCGGTGAGATCGCGGTAGTCCGCGAGTCGTTCGTCCGCGGCGTCGGTGATGTGGATCGCGTGCATCGGGTCCCATCGTCGCACGCGCCGACGGCTCAGACGCGCGTGCCGACCGCCGTCCAGGCCCGAGCCGTCACCGCGAAGGGCCCGTCGCCGAGCTCCTCGCGCAGGGCGCGCTCCAGCCGGGCCACGCCGGCCGCATCGAGTGTCGCGACGTAGCGCCCCGCCGGCCCGACGCCGAGGAGGAACGGCTGCCACCAGTCGTCGAAGCCGCGCAGCGCCACGGTGCTCTCGACGACCGTCTGCGTCACGTCCCCGAGGCCCGCGCGCTCGAAGATCTCGACCAGCTGTCCTTCGGCGGCACCGCTGAGGGAAGCCTCGCCGCGTACACCGGCGTCGAGACGGCGCGCGATGCGCCAGAAGTCCGAGAGGGGCCCACCGCCCCCGGCGTGATCCCACACGCACGCCGAGACACGTCCGCCGACGGCGGTCACGCGCGCCATCTGACCGACGCCCCGCACCGGATCGGTCATGAAGTGCACGACGAGCTGCGCGAGCGCTGCCCCGAACTCCCCGTCGCCGAACGGGAGGTCCTCGGCGGCGGCCACGCGCACATCCGCCCCGGGGCAGGCCTCGGCGGTCGCCGCTGCGAACACCGGTTCGGGATCCACCGCGCTCACTGCCGCCGCTCCCCGGCGTCGCGCGAGCTCGAGCGTGAGCATGCCCGGTCCGCAGCCGACGTCCAGCACACGTGTCCCGGGGTGCACGCCTTCGAGCCCCACCGTGGCGAACGGCACGGCCAGCGGCGCAGAGAAGCGGCCCATGAACCGCGCGTACGCCTCCGCGCTGACACCGCCGAAGCTGCCCACGCGCTCATCCTGGCACGCGGGGGGCCGCCGTAACATCCCGGAAAACCGAGGGGCCTACACTCGACGCGAAGGGGGTGCGCCGTGACGACGATTTCGCCCGGACTGGACGCCCGGACGACGGATGCCGTGGCTGAGGCGATCGCCACGCTCTCGGGCCGCCGCATCGCGGTGCTGACCGGCGCCGGCGTCTCCACGGATTCCGGCATCCCCGACTATCGGGGCGCGGGCGCACCGGTGCGGACGCCCATGACGGTCGAGCAGTTCCTCTCCAGCGACACCTCTCGGCGGCGGTACTGGGTGGGCAGCCACCTCGGCTGGAAGGCGTTCGCGGCGGCCGAGCCCAACCCCGGTCATCGGGCGATCGCCGACCTCGAGGCGCGCGGGCTCGCCACCGGTGTCGTCACGCAGAACGTCGACGGCCTTCACGTCCGGGCCGGCAGCCGGCGCGTGGTGGAGCTGCACGGCACGATGCGCCGCATCTTCTGCACGCACTGCGGGCAGGTGTTCGACCGCCGCGACCTCGCCCGCCGCGTCGAAGACGACAATCCGTGGATCCGCGTCCCCGAGAACGTCGCGCTGGGGCCTGACGGCGACGTGCTCCCCGAGAGCACCGAAGGATTCCGCATCCCGGCCTGCAGCGTGTGCGGCGGGATGCTGAAGCCCGACGTCGTCTTCTTCGGAGAGTTCATCCCGGCAGAGAAGTTCCGGGAAGCCGAGCAGCTGGTGCACACGAGCGGAGCCCTCCTCATCGCCGGTTCCTCGCTCGTCGTGAACTCCGGCATCCGACTCCTCGAGCGTGCGCGCCGCCGGCGCCTGCCGGTCGTGATCGTGAACCGCGGCGTCACCCGCGCCGACGCCCGCGCGTCGGTCAAGATCGACGCCGGCACGAGTGAGGTCCTCCGGGCACTGGCCGACGGCCTCCCGTCCCTCGCCTGACGCATCTCGCGTCCAGGCGGCCCGGGTAGGGTCGTCGCATGACCGCTCTCACCCTGATCCGCCACGGCGAGACCGACTGGAACCGCGATCGGCGGATCCAGGGTGCGACCGACATCCCCCTCAACGACACGGGCCGCTCGCAGGCCCGCGCCACCGCGGCCGTGCTGCGCGAGCGCCTCGGCGGTGTTGATCGACGGGCGGGGGTCGTGCCGGCGACGATCGTCTCGAGCGATCTCGCCCGTGCCCGCGAGACGGCCGAGATCATCGCCGCCGAGCTCGGCCTCGCCGCACCGCGGACGTATCGCGGACTGCGCGAGCGCTCGTACGGAGAGGCGGAGGGCATCGACGTGGAGGAGTTCCGCGCCCGCTGGGGCGACTGGCACAGCGCCGAGATTCCCGGAGCCGAGCCGTGGCCGGAGCTGCGCCGGCGGGGCATCGCGGCTCTCGGCCGCGTGGTCCGCGATCACCGCCGCGCGACCGCGCCTGCGGCCGCGAACCTCATCGTCGTGAGTCACGGCGCGCTGATCCGGGAGCTGATCCGCCACGCCACGGCCGGCGAGCTGCCGCCCGCGGGCGAGCGCCTCGCCAACGGGTCGACGCACGACTTCGTCTACGAGCGCGATCACCTGCGGCTCGTGACGTACGCGGGACTCGTCGCCTAGGCTCGGCGCCATGGCCGCCGCCGCCACCGTCGACGAATACATCGCCGGCTTCCCGCCCGAGGTGTCCGCCCGCCTGATCAGGGTGCGCGCAGAGATCGTCGATGCCGTCACGGCGGCGTCGGGCACCGCACCCGAGGAGAAGATGCGCTACGGCATCGCCGCCGTCATGCTCGGCGGCCGGTACGCGCTGCACTTCGCCGGCTGGAAGAAGCACATCGGTCTCTACCCCGTGCCCCCGCTGCCCGCGCCGCTCGAGGCCGAGATCGCGCCGTACCGGGCCGAGAAGGACTCGGTGGTCTTCCCCCATGCGAAGCCCATGCCCGACGAGCTCATCGGCCGCGTCGCGCGCGCGATCGCCGACGAGCGCGTGCGTCAGCCGGCGAACGACTGACCCCGCGCGGCGAGTTCCTCGCCGAGGATGCGGACCGCCTTGGGGCCGACGCCGTGGATCGCGAGCAGCTCCGCCCGTGAGCGCATCGTGAGCTCGTCGTACCGGGTGACACCGTGGACCGCCAGCTCGCGCCGCGCGACCGTGCCGATCCGCGGGGTGAGCTCCGACTCCGCGCTCATCCGTCCGCGCGCGCGAGCACGCCGCGTGCGTGCCGCAGCACCGGCTCGTCGACCATGCGCCCCTTGTACGAGAACACCCCGCGCTCGTGCTCGGCGGCGGCGAGCACGGCGCGCGCCCACGCCACCGTCTTCTCGTCCGGCTGATAGGCAGCCCGGATCAGGGCCACCTGGCTCGGGTGGATGCACGCCGTCGCGCGGAATCCGGATGCCGCGGCATCCGCCGCCTCGATGCCCAGGCGCTTCGCGTCGTCGATGTCGAGGTGCACCGCGTCGATCGCCGCCTTGCCGCGTGCGCCCGCCGCGAGCAGCACGTGCGAGCGGGCGTAGCGTGCGATGTCGCGATAGCGGCCGTTCGGCTTGCGGCTGGATGTGCCGGCGAGGCTGGCTACCAGGTCCTCGGCGCCCCACATCAGCGCGACCACGTTGTCGAGCGCCGCGATCCGGTCGGCCTGGGCGACTCCCTTCGCGGTCTCGCACAGCGCGATGACCTCGAACCGGGCGTCGATGCGCTTGATGCGCTTGGGCGACTCGGACTTGGCGACCATGATGCGCCGGTAGTCGGTCTGCGAGAGGGTGGCGAGATCGGCGGCGAACGCGTCGGTCTCGGGCGGATTGACGCGCACGATGACGCGGGCCGGGTCCAGCTCGGACTCGATGAGGTGGCCCCGGGCCGCCGTCTTGTCGGCGGGCGCCACCGCGTCCTCCAGGTCGAGGATGACGGCATCCGCACGGTCGAACGCCTTCGCGTACCGCTCTGGCCGGTCTGCGGGGCAGAACAGCAGCGCGGGGCCGAGGTCGAAGCTCATGGGGTCCTCTCGGGGGTCTGCGGCGCGCACCACATCAGGGCGGTCCGCGTGGCCACCGCGACGACGTCGCCGCGCTGGTTGCGTCCGGTGTGACGAAGCGTCACGATGCCCTGCCCGGGCCGCGAGGCTGAGAGCCGCTTGTCGAGGACCTCGGTCTCGGTGTACAGCGTGTCGCCGTGGAACAGGGGCGCCGGGAACGAGATGTCGGTGAGGCCGAGCTGGGCGACGAGCGTGCCCTGCGTGATCTGCGAGACGGATGCCCCGACCATCGTCGCCAGCGTCCACATCGAGTTCATGAGGCGCTGACCGAACGGCTGCGACTCGGAGAACGCGGCATCCAGGTGCAGCGCCTGCGTGTTCATCGTGAGCGAGGAGAACAGCACGTTGTCCGCCTCGGTGGCCGTGCGACCGGGGCGATGCAGGTACGTCGCACCCACCTCGAGCTCGTCGTACCAGAGCCCCCGCTGCACGATCTCGGCGGAGCCGCCGGCGGCGGGGTTGTCGGCAGCGTCGGGCGTCACGTCTGTCACGCTACCCTCACGCCACGCCCAGTGCCCGGGCGATGACGAGCAGCTGCACCTCGTTCGTGCCCTCGCCGATCTCGAGGATCTTCGAGTCGCGGTAGTGGCGTGCGACCGGGTACTCGTTCATGAACCCGTTGCCGCCGAACACCTGCGTCGCGTCGCGCGCGTTGTCCATCGCCGCATCGCTCGCGGTGAGCTTGGCGATCGCCGCCTCGGTCTTGAACGGCTTTCCCGCGTCGCGCAGCCGCGCGGCGTGGTGCCACGCGAGGCGCGCGTTGTGCACGCGAAGCTGCATGCGGGCGAGCAGGAACTGGATGCCCTGCCTCGTCGCGAGCGCATCGCCGAACACCGTGCGCTTCTTGGCGTAGTCGACGGCGGCCTCCAGGCATCCCTCCGCCGCACCGGTCGACAGCGCCGCGATGGCGATGCGGCCCTCGTCGAGGATGTGGAGGAAGTTGGCGAACCCGCGACCGCGCTCGCCGAGCAGGTTCGCCTCGGGTACGCGCGCGTCCTGGAACGTCAGCGGATGCGTGTCGGAGGCGTGCCAGCCGACTTTGTCGTAGCCGGGCTCGACCGTGAACCCGGGGGTGCCGGACGGCACGATGATCGTCGAGATCTGCTTGCGGCCGTCCTGCTCCCCGGTCACCGCCGTGACGGTCACGAACCGGGTGATGGGCGTGCCCGAGTTGGTGATGAACTGCTTCGACCCGTTGATCACCCACTCGCCGCCCTCGAGCCTGGCCGTGGTACGCGTCGCGCCGGCATCGGAGCCTGCTTCCGGCTCGGTGAGCCCGAAACCGGCGAGCGCCTTGCCCGCGAGCAGATCGGGCAGCAGCGCGTGCTTCTGCTCCTCGGTGCCGAAGCGGAACACCGGCATCGCACCGAGACTGACGCCGGCCTCGAGCGTGATGGCGATGGACTGATCGACGCGGCCGAGCGCCTCGATCGCGAGGCAGAGCGCGAAGTAGTCGCCGCCTTGCCCGCCGTACTCCTCGGGGAACGGCAGCCCGAACAGGCCCAGCTCGCCCATCTGGGCGACGACGTCCATCGGCAGGGTCTTCGTGCGGTCGGCCTCGTAGGCCTGCGGGGCGACGACCTCGTCGGCGAAGTCGCGCACCATGCGGGCGAGCTCTCGCTCGTCGTCGGTGAGGTTGAAGTGGTCCATGGCTGCCTCGGGTTTCAGGAGGGGGTGTCGGATGCCTCGTGGGCGGGTTCTGCGGCGGTGACGTGCGCGAGCACCTGGTCGCGGCGCACCTGGTCGCCGGTGGTGACGTCGAGTCGCACGACGCCCGCGTGGGGCGCGACGACGGGGTGCTCCATCTTCATGGCCTCGATGGTCACGATCCGGTCGCCGGCGGCGACGTCCGCGCCGTCGGACACGTGGAGCGCGACGACCGCGCCCGGCATCGGGGAGCGCAGTTCCGGATCGGTGGCGGCGGCATCGCGCTCGCGGGCGGCGAGGCGCTTCTCCATCGCCTGCCGGCGGGTGAGGGCGCGCAGCCGATGTGTCTCGGCGCCGGCGTGGACCCAGATCCACCCTGCGGCATCCGTGGCCACTGTCACCCCCGGGGCGGGCGCCTTCGCAGTGGCGTGCGATCCGCCGTGCGGAACGAAGCCGGCGCGGCCGGAGGCCGACGGCTCCGGGGCCCGTCGTGGGTCCATGGCGGAGAACGAGGCCGGTGCGAGGTCGGGAGCGGCCACGACGACGATGGCGCCGTTCTCCTCCTCGACCGCGACCGTGCGGCCGACCGGTGCGCTCCCCGCGCGCCAGCCGGTGCCGGCGAGCCACAGCGGGCCCGCCGCCGCTCGGACCGGCTCGGCGCCGCGCACGCGCGCGAGTTCTCCGGCCACGGCCGCGGCGGCGAGCGCCGCCTCCCCCGGCTCCGCGGCGGTGTACGGCGGCATCCGGTCGATCAGTCCGGTGTCCATATCGCCGGCGCGGACGCCCGGATCGGCCAGCAGCGCCCGCAGGAAGCCGAGGTTGCTGTCGACGCCGAGCAGCACGGTCTCGGCGAGCGCGGCGCCGAGCCGCTCGATCGCCTGGGCGCGATCGCCGGCGTGGGCGATCACCTTCGCGATCATCGGGTCGTAGTCGGACGAGACGACGCTGCCCGACTCGACCGCGGCGTCCGTCCGCACCCCGGCAGGCTCGCGCCACACCAGCACGTCGCCGGTCGCCGGCAGGAAGCCGCGCTCGGGGCTCTCGGCGTACACGCGGGCCTCGATCGCGTGGCCGTCGAGGCGGATGTCGTCCTGCGCGACCGCGAGCGGACGGCCCGCCGCGACCAGGAGCTGCTGCTCGACGAGGTCGACGCCGGTCACGAGCTCGGTCACCGGGTGCTCGACCTGCAGTCGCGTGTTCATCTCGATGAAGAAGAACTCGTCGGGGCGATCGCCGGCAACGAGGAACTCGACGGTGCCGGCGCCGCGGTAGTCCACGCTCGCGGCGGCCGCGCACGCCGCGGCTCCGAGGCGCGCGCGGGTGGCGGCATCCACCACCGGCGAGGGGGCTTCCTCGATGACCTTCTGGTGCCGGCGCTGCAGTGTGCACTCACGCTCGCCGAGATGGATGACGCTGCCGTGCGCGTCGGCCAGCACCTGCACCTCGATGTGGCGCGGGCGCTCGATGAGACGCTCCAGCAGCAGCGTGTCGTCGCCGAACGCCGCGGCGGCCACGCGCCGGGCCGTCGCCAGCGCCTGCGGCAGCTCGGACGCCCCGCGCACCACCTGCATGCCCTTGCCGCCCCCACCGGCCGAGGGCTTGACCAGCAGCGGATAGCCCGTCTCGGCCGCCGCCCCGGCGATCTCGGCGTCCGTCATCCCGACGGCGCTGAAGCCGGGGACCGTCGGGACGTCGTGCGCCGTCACGTGCTCCTTCGCGCGGATCTTGTCGCCCATCACGTCGAGGGCACGCTCCCCCGGGCCGATGAACACGATCCCGGCCTCGGCGCACGCGCGCGCGAAGCCGGCGTTCTCGGCCAGGAACCCGTAGCCCGGATGGACGGCCTCGGCGCCGGTCTCGCGCGCGGCGCCGATCACCGCCTGGATGTCGAGGTACGACGCGGACGCGGCCGCCGGTCCGATGCGCACCGCGACGTCGGCCTCCCGCACGTGCGGCGCGTCGGCGTCGGCGTCGCTGTAGACGGCGACCGAGCGGATGCCGAGCCGCCGCAGCGTGCGGATCACCCGGCGTGCGATCTCGCCGCGGTTGGCGACGAGGACGGTCCCGAACGGGGGGCCGTCGACGGGATCAACGATCGCAGGCCGGGCCTCACGGACCGAGGTGGGAGAAGAGGTCACGGGGATCACATCCGGAAGACGCCGAAGCGCGGTTCGGGCAGGGGCGTGCGCGAGACGACGTCCAGCGCGAGTCCGAGCAGGTCGCGGGTGTCGAGTGGGTCGACCACGCCGTCGTCCCAGAGCCGGGCGGTGGCGTAGTAGGGGCTCCCCTGCTCCTCGTACTGAGCGCGGATCGGCGCTTCGAACGCCGCCTGGTCCGTCTGCGACCACTCCTGGCCTCGTGCCTCCAGCTGGTCGCGCTTGACTGTCGAGAGCACCGACGCGGCCTGATTCCCGCCCATCACCGAGATGCGGCTCGCGGGCCAGGTCCACAGGAACCGCGGCGAGTACGCACGGCCGCACATCGAGTAGTTGCCGGCGCCGAACGAGCCGCCGATCACGACGGTGAGCTTGGGGACGCGCGTGGTGGCGACGGCGGTGACCATCTTGGCGCCGTCCTTCGCGATGCCGCCTGCCTCGGCGTCCCGTCCCACCATGAAGCCGGAGATGTTCTGCAGGAACAGCAGCGGCGTGCCGCGCTGGTCGCACAGCTCGATGAAGTGCGCGCCCTTCTGCGCGGATTCGCTGAACAGCACGCCGTTGTTCGCGACGACGCCGACGGGGTGGCCGTGGATGCGGGCGAAACCGGTCACGAGCGTGTCGCCGTACTCGCGCTTGAACTCATGGAACTCGCTGCCGTCGACGAGGCGGGCGATGACCTCCCGCACGTCGTACGGCTGGTTGACGTCGACGGGGACGACCCCGTACAGGTCGGACGGGTCGACCGCCGGCGGCACGCTCGGCACGACATCCCATGCGGGCGCTGCGGGAAGCGGCAGGGTGGCGACGATGTCGCGGACGATCTCGAGGGCGTGCTCGTCGTCCTCGGCGAGGTGATCGACGACGCCCGAGCGTCGGGCGTGCAGCTCTCCCCCGCCGAGCTCCTCGGCCGTGACGACCTCGCCGATCGCGGCCTTCACCAGCGGCGGGCCGCCGAGGAAGATCGTGCCCTGGTTGCGCACGATGACGGTCTCGTCGCTCATGGCAGGCACGTACGCGCCGCCGGCGGTGCAGGAGCCGAGGACCGCGGCGATCTGCGGGATGCCGGCGGCCGAGAGGCGGGCCTGGTTGAAGAAGATGCGCCCGAAGTGGTCGCGGTCGGGG
This sequence comes from Microbacterium sp. ZW CA_36, assembly GCF_044987475.1. Classification (NCBI taxonomy): domain Bacteria; kingdom Bacillati; phylum Actinomycetota; class Actinomycetes; order Micrococcales; family Microbacteriaceae; genus Microbacterium; species Microbacterium sp. ZW CA_36. The sequence goes on along the minus strand of NZ_JBJDRL010000007.1, from coordinate 17,696 downwards.
AACACCTCGTCCTGCATGGGCAGGAACGCGCCGCCCGAGTCGACGAGATAGACGCACGGCAGGCGGTTCTCGAACGCGATCTCCTGGGCACGGAGGTGCTTCTTCACCGTCAGCGGGTAGTACGTGCCGCCCTTGACGGTCGCGTCGTTGCAGACCACCATCACCTGACGGCCGTGGACGAGGCCGATGCCGGCGATGACACCGGCGGCCGGGGCATCCCCGCCGTACAGCCCGTCGGCGGCGAGCGGTGCGATCTCGAGGAAGGGGCTCCCCTCGTCGAGCAGCCGCGCGACGCGGTCACGGGGCAGCAGCTTGCCGCGTGCGACATGGCGCTCCCGTGAGGCGGCGGGCCCGCCGAGGGATGCCGCCGCCAGCCGGTCGCGCAGCTCTCGAGCCAGCCCCTGCTGCGCCTCGTGGATGCGCACGAAGGTCTCGTCGTGCACCGCGGCGGTGCTCAGCACGCCCATCTGCGCCCTCCCGTGTCATCTCCGTCGACGTCACGATCGGATCACGTCCGTTGTCCTGACGCGATCGGATTGGTTAGTGTTCACTAACTGAGCTTCAGGTTAGCGACCATTAACTGGAATCACAAGCGGGGAACCGGAATGACAAGCGCCGCCACCGACCGCGATCGTGCGAAGGCCGACCGCCACGCAGCGATCCTCCGCGAGGCGGCCGCCCTGTTCGCCGAACGCGGCTTCAGCGGCGTCAGTCTCGAAGACATCGGCGGCGCGGTCGGCGTGAGCGGTCCGGCCCTCTACCGGCACTTCGCCAACAAGCAGGCGCTGCTCGGCGCCATCCTCGTCGAGGTGAGCGAGCGGCTGCTGGCCGGAGGCCGGACCGTGCTGACGGCCCATGAAACCCCCGCCGACCAGCTCGACGCGATCATCGCCTTCCACGTCGAGTTCGCGCTCCGCGATGCCGACGTCATCCGCGTCCAGGACCGCGATCTCGCCAGCCTCAGCGACGACGACCGCCACACCGTCCGACGCCTCCAGCGCGAGTACGTCGAGGTGTGGATCGGCATCCTCTCGACGATCCATCCCGAGCGGGACGAGGACGACCTGCGCGTGCGCGCCCACGCGTGCTTCGGCCTCATCAACTCGACGCCCCACACCGTGCGCGCCTCCCGGTCGCGCCCCGGGGAGCGCGACGTGCGCGGCATCCTCCGCGCGATGGCCCGCGCTTCGCTCACCGCCTGAACTGTCTGGGTGGCCTAATCTGGACGGACCATGGCGGGGGATGGCCACACGGACGACGCGCAGCCGGAGGATCACGGCGACGCGGAAAGAGTCATGCGACCGCGTGCGGAGGGCACCGACAGCTCGCGCCGCGACTTCCTGAAGCTCGGCGGCATCGCGACCGCGGGGCTCGTGGTCGGCGGCGCGGTCGGCGCTGCGGCGGGCGCCACCATCGGCCACGAGCTCGGCTTCCGCGAGGGATCACTCGATCTGGCCGCTCTGCCCGCGCGCTCGGAGCCCGGCTTCGATCATGTGGTCGTCGTCATGGGCGAGAACCGCTCGTTCGACAACCTGCTCGGCTGGCTGTACACGCCCGACACGCTCCCCGACGGCGCGACGTTCGACGGGCTCGCCTTCGGGGACTATGCCAACACCGCCCCGAGCGGCGAGCGGATCGCGGCGCACACCTACAGCGGTCCCACCGACGAGGTGATGGGCCGGCCGAACCCCGATCCCGGCGAAGAGTTCCCGCACGTCAATACGCAGCTGTTCGGCACGGTGTCGCCCGCCGCCAATGCGACCAGCCAGATCGGCGACATGACGGCGCCCTTCAACGCACCGCCCTCCGGCACCGTGCCGACGATGGACGGATTCGTCCGCGACTACTGGAACAACGTCGAGCGGCTGCGCCGTGGGCAGGCACCCACGCTGGAGGAGGCCACCCACATCATGGGCAGCTTCTCCCCCGAGCAGCTGCCGGTGCTCTCCACCCTCGCCAAAGGCTTCGCCGTCTTCGACGCGTGGTTCGCCGCCGTCCCGTCGCAGACCTACTGCAACCGGTCGTTCTTCCACGCGTCGACCTCGCACGGCTTCGTCACGAACAAGCACGGCGGCGGCTACGACAAGTGGCTCGACGCGCCCGCGACGCCGACGATCTTCAACCGGCTCGAGGAGGCCGGCATCTCGTGGAAGATCTACTTCGACGAGATGCAGCTGGTGTCGCTCACGGGCATGATGCACGCCCCCGTGCTGGAGCAGTACTGGCGCACCGGCCGCTTCGGCCACATGTCGGAGTTCGCCGAGGATGCCGCGGCCGGGCGTCTGCCGGCCTACGCGTTCATCGAGCCGCGGATGGTCTACAACCACAACGACTTCCACCCGCCCTTCGGCGTGTACCGCGAGAGCGACGTCGACGGCACGCCCGTGCTGGATTCCGCCATCTCGGACGTGCGTGCCGGCGAGAAGCTCATCGCCGACGTGTACAACGCCATCAAGGACAGCGCCACGCCAGACGGCTCCAACGCGCTCAACACGCTGCTGCTGATCACCTTCGACGAGCACGGCGGCACGTACGACCACGTCCCTCCCCCGGCCGCGGTCCCACCGGTCGCCGACGACGCACCCGGCGAGATGGGCTTCACGTTCGACCGGCTGGGGCTGCGCGTGCCCGCGATCGCCGTCTCGGCCTACACGCGCAGCGGCACCATCGTCCACGATGAGCTGCACCATGGCGCCGTGATCGCGACGCTCGCACGCCTGCACGGCCTGCGTCCGCTCACCCGTCGCGACGCGACGGCGCGCGACCTGTTCTCGGTGATCAACCTCGACGCTCCCAGAGATCCGTCGACCTGGCCCGTCGTGCACCCGATGTACGTGCCGCCCAACCCGCACGAGGACGAGCGGATCGATCTCCGCGACGGCAAGCACAGGACAAAGCCGCTCAGCCCGCCCGGACGCGGGCTGCTGGGTCTGCTGCTCGCGCGCTACGCGCCGCCCGGTGCACCCGAGCCCGAGACCTACGCCGAGGCGTACGAGGTGCTCCAGAAGCACGGGCTCGGCCTCTTCTACCCGAAGAAGAGCTGACCGGCCGACCCCCAAGGTGCCGGCCGGCCAGCGGCCTTCTATCGCAGCAGCATCGCCCGCCCGGGCTCGCGCAGGATGTCGGCGACGTCGACGAGGAACCGTGACCCCTGCTCGCCGTCCACGAGGCGATGGTCGAACGAGAGAGCGAGCGTCATCACGTCGCGCAGCGCGATCTCGCCGCGGTGCTCCCACGGCTGGCGCCGCACGGCTCCGAGGGCGAGGATGCCTGCCTCCCCCGGGTTGATGATCGGTGTGCCGGCGTCGACGCCGAACACGCCGACGTTCGTGATCGAGAACGTGCCGCCCATCATGTCCGCCGGCGCCGTCCTGCCCGACCGCGCGGTCTCGGCGAGGCCGCGGATGGCGTCGGCGAGCTCGACCAGGGTGAGCTCCTGCGCGTCGCGGATGTTGGGCACGACGAGGCCCCGCCCGGTCGCCGCGGCGATGCCCAGGTTGACGTAGTGGTGCTCGACGATCTCGCCCGCCGCATCGTCCCACTTCGAGTTGAGCCCCGGGTGGCGCGCGAGCGCGAGGCATACGGCTTTGGCGGCCACCGCCATGATGCCGATCCGGTGCTCCTGGAGGGCGCGGTCCGCGCGCAGCGACGCGATCAGCTCGCTGGTCGCCGTGACGTCGACCGTCAAGAACGTGGTCACGTGCGGCGCCGTGAAGGCGCTGCGCACCATGGCCTCCGCGGTCACGCGCCTCACGCCCCGGATCGGCGTGCGCGTCGTGCGCTCGCCGGCCTCACCCGATCGCGGCAGCTCGAACGTCTCCACCGGTTCGGCGGACGCCGCGGCCACCGGGGCGACCGTGACCGCTCCGACGCGCTCCGCGTACGCCTCCACATCGGCACGTGTGATCACGCCGGACGCGCCTGTGGCCTCGACGAGTGCGAGGTCCACGCCGAGCTGCTTGGCGAGCTTGCGCACCGGCGGAGTCGAACGGGGACGTTCGACCGCACGCTCCACGACATCCGCGAACTGGATCGCGTCGTGCGGAGCCGCTTCGAGCACCGCGGTGTCGGATGCTGCAGCCACGGTTCCCGCGACGCGTGCGCGACGCTGCGGCCGTGCGGCACTTCGGGGCGCGGCGCCGTAGCCGACGAGGTTCGGCTCGGACGCGGGGGCCGCCGCCGCGCTCACCGAGGCGGAGGCGGCTTCGGCCGACGGCGGAACCGCGGCGGTGTCGAACGAGATCAGCACCGAGCCGACCGCCACGACGTCACCGGGGGCGGCGTGCAGGGCGGTCACGGTGCCGGCGTGCGGCGACGGCAGCTCGACGACGGCCTTGGCGGTCTCGACCTCGGCGATCGTCTGGTTGAGTGCGACGGTGTCGCCCACGGCGACCAGCCACTGCACGAGCTCGGCCTCGGGAAGGCCCTCGCCGAGGTCGGGGAGACGGAAGTCCTGTGCCATCAGTCGCGCACCCCGCTCAGGCTGTTCGGCCGGTCCATGACACGATCGACGGCGTCGAGGATGCGGTCGAGGTCGGGCAGATGATGCTTCTCGAGCTTCGCAGGCGGGTACGGGATGTCGTGGCCGGTGACCCGCTGGGGCGCGGCCTCGAGATAGTTGAAGCACCGCTCGGTGACGCTCGCGATGAGCTCGGCGCCCACCCCGGCCTCCCGAGCTGCCTCGTGCGTCACGACGACCCTGCCGGTCTTGCGGACGGATGCCGTCACCGTGCGGTAGTCCACGGGCGAGATGGAGCGCAGATCGATGACCTCGATCGAGACGCCGTCGTCCTCGGCCGCGGTGGCGGCATCCAGAGCAGTGGCGACCTGCGAGCCGTAGGTCAGGAGCGTCACGTCGCTGCCCTCACGCGCGACGCGGGCGAGACCCATCGGCGGCGCGTCGGCCAGCTGCACGTCGAGATCGACCTCGCCCTTGGAGTGGTAGAGCCGCTTGGGTTCGAAGAAGACCACCGGGTCGTTCGACGCGATGGCCTGACGCAGCATCACGTACGCGTCCTGCGGGTTCGACACCGCGACGACGCGGAGCCCCGAGGTGTGGACGAAGTAGGCCTCCGGCGACTCGGAGTGATGCTCGGCCGCGCCGACGCCACCGGCCCACGGGATGCGGATCGTGATCGGCATCGTGACGTTGCCGCGCGTGCGGTAGTGCAGCTTCGCGACCTGGCACACGATCTGGTCGAACGCGGGGTACACGAATCCGTCGAACTGGATCTCGACGACGGGCCGGTAGCCGCGGAAGGCGAGTCCGACGGCGGTGCCCATGATGCCCGCCTCGGCGAGCGGGGTGTCGACCACCCGCTGCGCGCCGAACTCGCCGAGCAGTCCGTCGGTGATGCGGAACACACCGCCGAGCTTGCCGATGTCCTCGCCCATGACGAGCACCTTCGGATCGTCGGCCATCGCGCGGCGGAGTCCTTCGTTGATGGCCTTCGCCATCGTGAGCTGCGCCATCGTCACACCTCCTCGGGGGCGGGGGCGAACCCGTCGAGGTACGCACCGAACCACTCGCGCTGCTCGTCGATCCCCGAGTGGGGCTCGGCGTAGACGTTGTCGAGCACCGTCAGCGGTGCGCGGGTCGTGGCGGTCATCGCGGCTTCGCGGACCCCGGCGGCCAGCGCATCGGCATCAGCCTCGACCGTGCCGATGAACGCCTCGTCGAACTCGCCGCGTGCGCGCAGCAGGGCCTCGAGCCGCGTGATCGGGTCGCGGCGACGCCACTTCTCGACCTCCTCCTTGTCGCGATAGCGCGTGGGGTCGTCGGAGGTGGTGTGCGGGCCCATGCGGTACGTCACGGCCTCGATGAAGGCGGGGCCCTCGCCGCGGCGGGCCATGTCCAGCGCCCAGCGCATCGCTGCGAAGCACGCGAGCACGTCATTGCCGTCCACGCGCATGCTCGGGATGCCGAACCCGGGCGCCCGGCCGGCGATCGGGAACTTCGCCTGCACCGAGACGGGCTCCGAGATCGCCCACTGGTTGTTGGTGCACACGAAGACGACGGGCGCCCCGAAGGAGGCGGCGAAGACCATCGCCTCGTTGACGTCGCCCTGGCTGGAGGCACCGTCGCCGAAATAGGCGACCGACACCTGGTCGGTGCCGTCGCGCTGCACGCCCATGGCGTAGCCCACGGCGTGCAGCGCCTGCGCGCCGATGATGATCTGCTGCGTGGCTGTGTTGATGTCGTAGGGGTTGTACGTCGAGTGCTCCTCGCCCCGCCAGGCGAGCACGAAGTCCGAGGGCTTGCCACCACGCGCGTAGACCACACCCGTCTCGCGGTAGCTCGGGAACGCGAAGTCGTCGGCGCGCAGCGCCCGCGCGGTGCCGATCTGGGTCGCCTCCTGCCCCTGGCAGGGCGGCCAGAGGCCGAGCTGGCCCTGCCGCTGGAGTGCGACGCCCTCGGTGTCGATGCGTCGCAGCAGCACCATGTCGCGGTACAGACCGCGCAGTGTGATGGCGTCGACGTCGGCGACCCAACGATCGAGCTCGGGGTCGGCGATGCGCTCGCCGTCGGGTGTCAGCAGTCGCGCGACATCGTCGATGTCGGTGGCGAGATCCGCTGTCGGGGTCAGGGTGTGCGTCATCGTCATCACTCCTCGTTGCGGGCTCCCTCGTGAGGAGCCGCTTCGCGTCCGCCGGCTTCGTCGCCGGCTACCTCGAGGCTACGTCTGCATCGCACCTCGCTCAAGCATCCGTGCTCTGCTTGAGCATGTTGATAAGTCATGACCACCCAGACCGTGCTAACGTTTCGCACTATGAGTGCCCTCGATCACGTCGACCTGGAGCTGCTGGCAGCGCTCTCCGCCGATCCCCGCGCGACCGTCGTCGCACTCGCCGAACGGCTCGGCCTCTCACGCAACACGGTGCAGGCGCGCATGTCACGGCTGGAGAAGGCGGGAGTGTTCCTGTCGTATGAGCGGGCGATCTCTTCGGCGTCGCTGGGGTTTCCGATCGAGGCGTTCATCAGCGTCATCGTGCGCCAGGCGGATCTCCCGCGCATCGCCGTCGAACTCGCCCGGGTGCCCGAGGTCGTGCAGGCGCACGGCCTGTCGGGTCAGGTGGACCTGCTGGTGCGGGTCGCCTGCCGTGACACGCAGCACCTGTTCGACACCGACGCCCGCATCCTCGCCATCGAGGGCGTCGAGCGCACCGAGACGTCACTGGTGATGGGCGAGGTCATCGCCCACCGCGTCACGCCCCTGATGGACCTGGCTCGACGCGATTAGGGCGTGTCTGACAAATCCTCCGCCTGAAACGATGGCGACGTTCAGGACCGCGACCTCGATCACTCAACGTCTGAGGATGCGGGCATCATGGAACGATGAGCGCCCGATCGGATCGTCTGCCGGTCGTGCTGCTGCATGGCTGGCCGGTGACCGAGGAGCATTGGCGACACCTGCTCCCCCTCCTCGACCAGGCGGGCTTCACCACCGTTCCGATCACCCTGCCAGGTCTCGGCGCGAAACCCGACCAGCGCCCGAGCTTCCGCAAGGCCGACCTTGCGCACTGGCTGAGGGATGTGCTCGCTCGACGCGGGATCACGCGTTTCGCGTTGATCGGCCATGACTGGGGCGCCACGGTTGCCGTATTCCTCGCCGCCGAGCTGGCTTCCGCAGTGACCGCGCTTGTCGTCGAGGAAGAGATCCTCCCCGGGATCGACATCGACATCCCCGCGCCGGGCCGTGACCATTACCCGACATGGCACGGACCCTTCAACCGTGCAGCCGGTCTCGCAGAACGCCTCGTCCCCGGACGCGAAGCCGCCTACTACGGCGTGTTCCTCCAGCAGAGCGCAGGCCCGGCGGGACTCGATCCCGCCACGATGCGTTCGTACGTCAACGCATATTCCGCACGGGGCGTTCTGGAAGCAGGCCTCGGCTACTATCGCACCCGCAGCGATGATCTCGGCGACGTCCAGGCCCTCGTCACGAACCAGGTCGCAACACCAGTGCTCGCGATCGGCGGGCGCTTCGCATTGGGCTCCGCCGTTGCCGACGGTGTGCGTCCCATCGCCAGGGACGTGACCAGTCTCGTTCTCGATGACTCCGGTCATTACCCACTTGAACAAGAGCCTGAACCAGCCGGGCGCGCTGTTGTCCAGTTTCTTCGCCGGCACAGTTCGACAACTGCCGCGCGCGGGCGATGACAGCGTTGCGGCCCAGGGCTCCCTCTCAGGAGAGCACAGCCGCCTCACCGCGTGGGTTCGCGGTCGACGATGCGTCAGCACGCACGAGCACGACGCCCACGAGGATCAGCGCCCCACCGGCGAACTGGATCGGTGCGGGCACCTCGGCGAGGAAGATCCACGCGAACATGAGGGCGAACAGCACCTCTGACAGCCCGACGAACGACGCCAGACGAGAGCCGATGCGCGGAACCGCCATCACGCCGAACGCGTAGCCGAGCGTCGTGGCGACGGCGGCCACCCAGAGCAGCGGCATCCACCACGGCACCGCGGTGCCGGCCAGCACCACCGAGACGGCGGGGGCCTGGAACGGCATGATGCCGGTGGCGCAGAGCACCCCCATCACGAGCGCGCCGGTCAGCAGGCCGCTCGCCGCCAGCGCCAGCGGTGGCAGGTCGTCGCCGGCGCGCTCGGAGATCACGAAATAGGCGCACACGCAGACGGCCGCCGCGAGTGCCAGCAGGGTGCCGATCAGATCGAACGACGCGCCCGAGATGTCGACGACGAGCACGAGGCCGACGATCGCGACCAGCGATCCCCACAGCACGAGCGCGGACGGTGCCCGCCGGGTGCGCACCCACACGGCGACCACCAGCATGACCGGCGCGAGGTACTGGATCAGCAGCGCCACGGCCACCGGCATCCGCTGCATCGCGGAGAAGAAGAAGAGCTGGCAGCCGAGCACGGGCATGAGACCGAAGCCGACGATGAGCCGCCAGTGCCGGCGCAGGAAGCCGCGCTGCCGCTTCATCGCCAGGAAGAGCGCCGGCGACAGCACGAGGCCGGCGACGCCCATGCGTACGAGCAGCGCCGCACCGAGCGACCAGCCGGCTTCGAGGAGCGGCTTGATGAACGGCCCGCTCGACGAGAACGCGAGCGCCGAGGCGACGCCCATGATCAGGCCGGTGGTGCGCAGTCGTGCGCTCGAGCCGGGCGCCGAGCTCGGAAGGGCGACGCGAAGCGACGCGGTCGAGGTCATGGGCGCATCCGACTGTCAGGAGTGAAAGGTGTTTACACTGGTGACAGTACCGGACCGGCTTGTCAGGAGTCAACGTGGTTTTCATTCATGACACGGAGCAGAACCTGCGCGCGGCGTCGTACCTGGTGAACACGCTGCCCGGCTACGACGACGAGGACACCCTCACCACCCTCGAGGACTTCGAGGACTACCTGCGCGTCAACCCGTACACGGGGCTCATCCGGCGCGACGCCGCCGAGCTCGCCGCCCTCCGCGACGTCCGGCCGCGCCTTCGGCAGCTGTGGGAGGTCGACCGCGACGGCGCCGTGCCGCTGGTCAACGAGATGCTCCGCGACGGCAGGGCACTCCCCCGCCTGGTCATCCACGACGGATTCGACTGGCACATCCATGCGACCAGCGACGACGCTCCGCTGGCAACCCGGGTGCTCGTCGAGGCGGCGCTGGCGTTCGTCGACGTCATCCGCGCCGACGAGTACGACCGCGTGCGGATCTGCGCCGCGGACGACTGCGACGGCGTCTACGTCGACTTCTCGAAGAACGGCTCGAAGCGCTACTGCGACATCGGCAACTGCGGCAACCGCATGAACGTCAACGCGTATCGGCAGCGGAAGGCGCGACGAACCGCGTGATCGCGCCGGCGGCGGCCGCCGGCGTCTCGTAGTGGATCAGGTGCCCGACGTCGGGGATCTCCACGAGCTGCGCGTCCGGGAACATCGTCGCCAGGCGTCGCTCCGCCTCGATGGGCGTGATGTCGTCGCGCTGCGCGGCCACCAGCAGGGTCGGCTGGGCAATGCGCGGCGCGAACGCGCGCACGTCGTTCGACACCGACGCGAGGAACGCGTCGTGCAGCACGTCGCGGTCGGCGAAGCGCGAGAAGTAGGTGTCGTGCTGGTCGTGCACGAATCGTCGGATGCCGGGGTCCTTGGTCTTCGCCATCGACACGCTCATCACGCGCACGATGAGGCCGTTGCGCAGCAGCGCGTCGCCGAGCCGCTTCGGAAGCCTCGCCCCGGCCCAGTAGTAGAAGACGGCGAGCCGGGTGAGCACCCCCCGAGGACCCTCGAGCGCAGGCGCTCCGATGGGGTTGACCAGGATGACCCGCGGCGTCTCGAGGCCGCCCGCGACCGCGGCCGCCACGACGATGGAGCCGAAGGAGTGGCCCAGGATCACCGCGCCCGGCGCGACCGCCCCGGCGAATTCGCGCAGCCACTCCGCGAAGAGGCCGAGATCGTGCCGTCGCCCCGGCACCGGCGCGGTCTCGCCGAATCCCGGGAGGTCGGGCGAGATCACGCGCACCGCCGGAAGGTGCGCGACCACCGGCTCGAGTCCGTGATGCTCGCCCCGGAAGCCGTGCACCGCGACGATCGTGACGGCCGCATCGGCGGGGCCGTAGACCCAGTACGCCGTGACGCCGCCCAGCACGCCGACCTCGCGGCGCTCGACAGGGATCTCGTCGAGGAGAGGTGCGTACGGGTTCGGCGCGGTCACCCATCGAGTCTACGAGTCGCACCCGGGCCTCGCCTGTGCGCGGTGCGCCTGTGCTCCGATGTCGGAGGCGACGCATACCGTGATCGGCATGAGCCGCCCGCATCCCGAACAGCTGCCGCTGTGGGATGTGCCGGACTGGGTGCGCATGATCGGGGTGTTCGATCTCGAGACGACCGGCGTCGACGTCACCGCGGATCGCATCGTCACGGCGCACGTCGGGCTGCTGGATGCCGCCGGCCGGGTCATCCGCGCGCGCGACTGGCTCGCCGATCCCGGCGTCGAGATCCCCGAGGGCGCGAGCGCGATCCACGGCATCTCCACCGCACAGGCGCGTGCCGAGGGGCGCCCGGCGGTCGACGTCGTGGCCGAAGTGGTCGAGGCCGTCCGTGCTCTTCTGGACGCCGGCATCCCCGTCGTCGCCTACAACGCGCCGTTCGACTTCTCGCTGCTGAAGTACGAGTCGCTGCGCCATGGCGTCGTGCCGATCGAGAACCCTTCGCCGGTCATCGACCCGCTCGTCGTCGACAAGGCGTACGACCGGTGGCGAAAGGGCAAGCGCACTCTCCAGGTCGTCGCGGCGCACTACGCGGTGCGGCTGGATGCGGCGCACGAGGCGTCGGCCGATGCCGTGGCCGCCGGACGCGTCGCACAGGCGCTCGCCGAGCGCTTCGCCCCGTGGCTTCCCGACACCGTGCACGAACTGCACACCCGGCAGATCGGCTGGGCGCGGGCGCAGGCCGAGAGCCTCACCGAGTACTTCATCGGCATCGGCCGGCTGGATCCCGACGAGCAGCTCGACGGCCGCTGGCCGATCCGCTGATCCGTCGCAGGATCGCGCGATCGCCGGGCGGTCCGAGAAACACAGAAGACCCCGCCGAAGCGGGGTCTTCTGATCCGGGGCGGGCCGGTGATCGATCGGCGCCGGAGCGGGCGGGCTTACTTGGAAGCGCCGCCGAAGTTCTTGAAGCGCTGGTTGAACTTCTCGACACGACCGGCCGAGTCCATGATGCGCTGCTTGCCCGTGTAGAACGGGTGCGAGGCCGACGAGATCTCGACGTCGATGACGGGGTACTCGACACCGTCGAGCTCGATCGTCTTGTCGCTGGTCACCGTCGAGCGGGTGAGGAAGGTCTCGCCCGAGCCGAGGTCACGGAACACGACGGCCTGGTAGTCCGGGTGGAGGTCAGTCTTCATGATGGTCCTTTGAGGGTGGTGCCCTGGATTTTGCCAGGGCGGTCAAAGTCTGGGGTGCGAGCGCACCAAAGAAGGATTCTATCAGTCTCGGGCGCGCTTGCCGAACCGGCCCTCGCGGGCCTCAGTGCGCGGCGCGCGCGGCGAAGCGGCCACTGTCCTCGGTGAGGCGGATCGGAACGCCGAACGTGTCGGTCAGCGCCTCGGCCGTGAGCGTCTCGCGGATCGGGCCGGACGCCACCGCCTGGCCGTCGCGCAGCAGCAGCACGTGCGTGAAGCCGATCGGGATCTCCTCCACGTGATGGGTGACCATGATCATCGCGGGGGTCGTGGGCGCCTGGGCGTAGCCGCTCAGCAGGATCAGCAGCTCTTCGCGCGCGCCGAGGTCGAGGCTCGCCGTGGGCTCGTCGAGGAGAAGCAGCTCGGGGTCGGTCATGACGGCGCGGGCGATCTGCACGCGCTTCTGCTCGCCGTCGCTGAGGGTGCCGAACGTGCGATCGGCGAGGTGGTCGAGCTTCCACTCGGCCAGCACCCGCAGGGCGCGCCGCTCGTCGATGTCTTCGTAGTCCTCGCGCCAGCGGCCCAGCACCGAGTACGCGGCCGTCAGCACGACGTTCAGGACCGTCTCCTCGGGCGGCACGCGACGCGCCATCGCGGAGGACGCGAATCCGATCCGCGGCCGCAGGTCGAAGACGTCGGTGCGGCCCAGCCGCTCACCGAGGATCGTCACGGTTCCCGAGGTCGGGTGAAGGAGCGTGTCGGCCATCTGGAGCACGGTCGTCTTGCCGGCGCCGTTCGGTCCGAGCACCACCCAGCGCTCGTCGTCGTTGATGGTCCAGTTCAGGTGATCGACGATGTTCCGGGCGTTTCGGCGGACGACGACGTCGGAGAACTCGAGCACCTGTGGCATGCTCACAGCCTATCGGCCGTCGGCGACGACCTCCGCGTAGAGCTCGGCCGTCTGGTCGGCGATGCGCTGCCAGCTGAAGTCCTCCGTCGCACGCCGGCGCCCCGCGGCACCGTACTCCCGGGCGCGCTCCGGATCGCCGACCACCTCGGTGAGCACGCGCGCGAGATCCGCGACGTACCGCTCGGGATCCGTCGGCGTTCCGGTGCCGTCCTGCACCTGCTCGATGGGCACGAGGCGCCCGGTGACGCCGTCGACGACCACCTCCGGGATGCCGCCGGTCGCCGTGCCGACCACCGCGGCGCCGCAGGCCATGGCCTCGAGGTTCACGATGCCGAGCGGCTCGTACACCGACGGGCACACGAAGGTCGTCGCGGCGCTGAGGATGGTGCACAGCTCGTGGCGCGACAGCATCCGGTCGAGCCAGACGACGCCGTCGCGGGTCTCCTGCAGGCCGCGCACGAGGTCTTCCACCTCCGCCATGATCTGGGGCGTGTCGGGCGCGCCGGCGGCGAGGATCACCTGCACGTCGGCCGGAAGGCGCTCGGCGGCGCGCAGGAAGTAGGGCAGGCCCTTCTGCCGGGTGATCCGGCCGACGAAGACGACCGAGGGACGCGCGGGGTCGATGCCCAGCTCCCCCAGCAGCGCCGGGTCCTCGACGGGGTGCCACGCGTCCACGTCGATGCCGTTGTAGATCACGCGCACGCGGTCGGGGTCCAGTGCCGGATAGCTGCGGAGGATGTCCTCCCGCATGCCGTTGCTGACCGCGACGATGGCCGCGGCGCCCTCGTAGGCCGACTTCTCGATCCAGCTCGATACGGCGTAGCCGCCGCCGAGCTGTTCCGCCTTCCACGGTCGCAGCGGCTCCAGGCTGTGGGCCGTCACGATGTGCGGGATGCCGTGGAGCAGCGACGCCAGCTGGCCGGCGAGGTTCGCGTACCAGGTGTGACTGTGCACGACGTCCGCGCCCGCGACATCCGAGACGATCTCGAGGTCGGTGCCGAGCGTCTGCACCGCCGCGTTCGCGCCTAGGAGCTCGGCGGGCACGCCGTACGACCTCGTCCCCTCCTCGTCGCGCTCGGCGCCGAACGCGCGCACCCGGACATCCATGCGGGAGCGGAGCGCCTTCACGAGCTCCGTCACGTGCACGCCGGCGCCGCCGTAGATCTCCGGCGGGTACTCCTTGGTGACGATGTCGACTCGCATGTGTCGAACGCTAGTACACGGGCCGGAACGCGTCATAGTGTGGGGGCCATGCCAGCTGCACCCAAGGTCTTCGGAATCATCCTCGCCGGCGGCGAAGGGAAGCGGCTGATGCCGTTGACCGCGGATCGCGCCAAGCCCGCCGTCCCCTTCGGCGGCCAGTACCGGCTCATCGACTTCGCGATCTCGAACCTCATCAACTCGGGCCTGCGGCAGATCGTCGTGCTCACGCAGTACAAGTCCCACAGCCTCGACCGTCACATCTCGCAGACCTGGCGGATGTCGGCGCTGCTGGATTCCTACGTCACCTCGGTGCCCGCCCAGCAGCGCCTCGGCAAGCGCTGGTTCTCCGGCTCGGCCGATGCGATCCTGCAGAGCCTCAACCTCATCAACGACGAGCAGCCCGACATCGTCATCGTGATCGGCGCCGATCACGTCTACCGGATGGACTTCCGGCAGATGCTCGCCGCGCACATCGAATCGGGCGCGCGGGCCACGGTCGCCGGCATCCGTCAGCCGATCTCGCTGGCGAACCAGTTCGGCGTCATCGACGTCGACCCCCAGGACCCGGTGCGCATCCGCGAGTTCCTCGAGAAGCCCCAGAACCCCGTCGGGCTCGGCGACGCCCCCGACCAGGTGCTGGCCTCGATGGGCAACTACATCTTCGACACCGACGCGCTGATCGAGGCGGTCGAGTCCGACGGCGAGCTGCCGACGTCGAACCACGACATGGGCGGCGACATCATCCCCTACTTCGTCGATCGCGGCGAGGCCGGCGTCTACGACATGAACCGCAACGACGTGCCCGCATCGACCCCTCGCGACCGGTACTACTGGCGCGATGTCGGAACGATCGACTCGTTCTTCGACGCGCACCGCGATCTCATCTCGACGCTCCCGATCTTCAACCTGTACAACACCGACTGGCCGATCCACTCGCAGTCCGTGAACTCGCCGCCTGCGAAGTTCGTGCGCGATTCGGTCGGCCGCATCGGCAATGCGATCGACTCGATCGTCTCGCTCGGATCGGTGCTTTCGGGCACCCACCTGGAGCGCAGCGTGGTGGGCCCCTGGACGCTCGCCGGCGGCGGCTCGACGATCACCGACTCGGTGCTCTTCGACCACGTCCACGTGGGTGCCGGTGCCCGCGTGCATCGCGCGATCCTCGACAAGAACGTGGTCCTCGACGACGGCGCCACCGTCGGCGTCGATCGCGAGAAGGATCTGGCGCGCGGCTTCACGATCACCGACAGCGGCATCACGGTCGTCGGCAAGGGGTTCCGCGTCGAGCGATGACACGCGGTCGGGCGCGGGGACCGCGTCCCGCTAGCGTGGAAGGGTGCCTGCCGCTGCCGCCCGTTTCCTCGTCGTGCTCGACGCCGACTCGACCCTCATCCGCAACGAGGTCATCGAGCTGATCGCCGACGAGGCCGGGCGCGGCGCCGAGGTCGCGGCCGCGACGGAGGCCGCCATGCGCGGCGAGGTCGACTTCGCGAGCAGCCTGCGCTCGCGCGTCGAGGCCCTCCAGGGCGTGCCGGTCGCCGCGTTCGCACGCGTGCTGGCGCGCATCGAGCCCACCCCCGGGGTGCGCGAGCTCATCGCCGCCGTGCACGACCGCGGCGGCGCCGTGGGCGTCGTGTCGGGCGGGTTCCACGAGATCCTCGACACCGTCGCCCCCGACCTGGGCGTGGACGTCTGGCGCGCGAACCGGCTGGCGACGCGCGACGGCGCGCTGAGCGGGCGCGTCGACGGCGGGATCGTGGATGCCGCGGGCAAGGCCGCGGCGCTGCGCGAATGGGCCGCCGAGCGCGGCGTGCCGATCGCCTGCACGATCGCCATCGGCGACGGAGCCAACGACCTCGAGATGATGGCGGTCGCCGGGCTGGGCGTCGCGTTCAACGCCAAGCCCGCGGTCCGGGCTCGCGCCGACGTGGTCGTCGGGCCGGTCGACCTCGCCGAGGTCATCGCACTGCTGCCGTAGGCGGCGGCTCACCACTCCGCTCGCCTCGCGCGCAGGGGGTCCGGATGTCGGTCGCCGTCGCTACGGTCGGAGGATGCACATCATCCTCGTTCCCGGGCTGTGGCTCGACGCGTCTTCCTGGGGCGAGGTCGCCCCTGCCCTCGAATCAGCCGGCCACCGCACCCACCCGCTGACGATGCCGGGGGTCGGCGCGTCCGGCTCCGAGTCCGCAGGCATCGGCATCGCCGACTGGATCGCCGCGACGGTCGACGCACTCGATCGCCTCGACGGTCCGGTGGCCGTCGTCGGACACTCCGGCGGCGGCAACGTCGCCTATGGAGCGGTGGACGCGCGCCCCGACCGCGTCGGCCACATGGTGTTCCTCGACACCTTCCCGCCGGGCGAAGGCGGCTCCATCTCGGAGTTCCCCGTGGTGGACGGCGTGATCCCGTTCCCTGGCTGGGACTTCTTCGACGACTCCGACGTGGCCGACCTCGATCCGCAGACACGAGCCGATGTCGCAGCTCGCGCGAAGTCGGTGCCCGAGCGGGTGCCGACCGATCCCATCCGGCTCTCCGACGAACGGCGCCGCGCGGTGCCCGCCACGATCATCACCGGCACGGTGCCCGAGGCGCAGATCAGGGAGATCGTCGAGAAGGCTCCGTCGTGGGCGGCAGAACTGGCCGAGCTCGAGAAGCTCGAGGTGATCGAGCTCGGGGCACCGGGCGACCCCACCGGCCACTGGCCGCAGTTCTCCCGTCCCGGCGCGGTCGCCGAGGCGATCCTCCGCGCGATCGGCTGACGCCGGTCGCCGAGCCGGTCGGGCCGCCCGCCGAGCGCAGGACGGCGCGGGTGCGCGCGTGTGGGAGCGGGTCAGTGCCCCATGCCGAGGCCGCCGTCGACGGGGATGACGGCGCCGGAGATGTAGGCCGCGTCGTCCGACGAGATCCACGTCACCACGCCGGCCACCTCGTCGGCCGATGCGAAGCGCCCTGCCGGGATGTTCTTCTTGTACTCCGCCTGCGTGTCCGCCGGGAGCTCCGCCGTCATGTCGGTCTCGATGAAGCCGGGCGCCACGACGTTCGCGGTGATGCCGCGTCCGCCGAGCTCGCGGGTGAGCGAACGGGCGAAGCCCACGAGGGCGCTCTTGGACGCGGCGTAGTTGATCTGGCCGGCGGACCCGTACAGGCCGACGACGCTCGAGATGAGGACGACGCGACCCCATCGCGCGCGCAGCATGCCCTTCGACGCGCGCTTGACGACCCGGAAGGCGCCGCCGAGGTTCGTGGCGACGACGCTGTCGAAGTCGTCCTCGGTCATGCGCAGCAGCAGCGTGTCCTTCGTGATGCCGGCGTTCGCGACGACGATCTCGACGGGGCCGAGCGCGTTCTCGACCTCGGTGAACGCGGCGTCGACGGATGCGGCATCCGTCACGTCCGCTCGTACGGTCAGCGTGCCGGCGGGGCCCTCGCCGGAGCGTGCGGTGACCGCGACCCTGTACCCCTCGGCGACGAAGCGCTCCGCGATGGCGCGGCCGATGCCGCGATTTCCGCCGGTGACGAGGACGACGCGATCGGTGGACATGGTGGCACTCCCGGGGTTGTGGCGGATCCGCACCAGCCTATCGGCGTGGGCGCAGCGCCCCCGGCCCGTTTGACACCCTCGGTGCCCGCTGGGACGCTGGGTCCAGACACCGACGAAAGGCCCGCCGTGAGCGACTCCACTCCTCAGAACCCCGCACCGGAGCCGGGCGCCTACCCGCCCGTTC
>NZ_JBJDRL010000006.1:0-110560 GCF_044987475.1 Microbacterium sp. ZW CA_36 | reverse complement strand
TCCTTGGGCGTCAGGCCGTCGGCCGCCCCCGCGAGCCGGGCGGCGAGCGCCGCCGCGCCCTCGGCGTCGAGGCCGTACGCCCCCGCGTCGGCGACAGCGGAGGTCGCGTCGGCGAGCACGGCCGCGAACACGGCCCACGTCTCGGCGCTGTACTCGCCCTCGTCCAGGCCATCCACGGCGTCGATCGCGGCGGCGAGCGCCGTGGTGTCCACCGCGGCGGAGTCCGCGGTCGCCGTGATGACGCCCACGGCGTCGACGTTGATCGAGGCGTCGTTCGCGGTCTTGATGACGACCGTGTGCGCGGCATCCTTCAGACCGCGGAGGATGAACGTCGTCCGCTCGCTGCCGGCCGCGAAGGTCGGCGCGGCGGCCACGATCGGGACGCCGTCCACGCTCACATCGAGTGTCGTGGCCCCGCCGTTGGTGCCGATGATGTCGAGGCCCGTGCCGGTGAACGAGTACGTCATCGCGGCGCCCTTGGCCGTGCTCTTGGAGGCGGTCCGCTGCCACTCGAACATGCCCTGGCCGTTGACGTGGCTCCAGCTCGCATCGAAGGTCAGCACCGGGACGGAGCGGTCCTCCCAGCTGGTCTGGTGCATGCCGTCGATGATCGTCGCGTAGTACGGCGTGTAGCCCGGTACGGTCTCGATCTTCAGGTTGTCGAACTGCACGAAGGTGAAGCTCGAGCCCAGCTGGATCCGGCCGGCTGCCTGCGGAGCGGCATCCGTGTAGGTCGCCACCTGCACGCCGTTGACGTAGGCGGTGTACACGGAGCCGGCGACCTTCACCGCGATGTTGTTCCAGACGCCCGCGCCGGCCTTGAAGGCGACGTCCGGCGTGCTCGCGACCGAGCCGCTCGACAGCGTGGCGCCGAAGCGCATGAAGGTCCAGGCGCCGGTCGGATCGATCTTCAGCTCCGCGGCCGAGACGCTCTGGCCGTTGGCCGTGCCGCCCTGCTCGCGCGCGCCGATGGTCGCGTACTGCGATCCGGTCGCCTCGAACAGCACGTCCGACGAGACGGTGTAGTTCGTCCACCGGGCGTCGCCGATCGTGGTCTTGGGGTCACCGGCGTTCCACGCTCCTCCCGCCATGCCCGGGCCCACCTGCTGGCGGAGCACCCGGTCGTGCGCGGCATCCGAGGTCGCGACCGACTCGAACGCGCCGTTCGTGTCGTTCGTGTAGCGGGGGGTCGCGCCGTAGTCCTCGCTCTGGACCGCCGGCGTTCCTGCGGGCTTCGCCTCTGCGCCGCGGCTGTCGAGGTACGACTGGCCCGAATCGATCAGCTGGCCGGTCGCCGGGTCGTAGCCCTTGATCGCGCCTTCTTCGCTGTAGTCGAAGTCGTCGGCGTAGATGACCGCGTCGTCGGTGACGCCGTTGACGTTTCCGCTCGCGTCGGTGTCGAGCACATCGCGGCCCCCCGTGTACTGACCATCGCCGTCGGCGTCGGTGTACTCCTCGGACGTGGGCAGCGCGCTGCCGTAGCCGTCCTTGGCGGTGAGAGCGCCGCCCGCTCCCGCCGTCGCGTGATCGAGCGTGGTGACGGTGAGCGCCGACCACGGCTTGACCGTGACGGTGTACGCGCCGTCGGCGGCGGGCGTGAGCTCGCCGACCGGCTTCAGGTAGTTCGCGTCGTACGCCTGTCCGGCGTCGGCGGCGCGGGTCTCCCAGACCTCGGCCGTCTGGTCGGATCCGAGGTCGAGGTCGCTCGCGACGATGCGGTAGGTCTTCGTGAACTTCGAGTCGTTGATGATGACCGTCGAGAAGTCCGACGCGTCGGGGGCCGCGAGCGTCGTGTACGACGCACCGCCTGCGCGTGCACCGCTCGGCGGGTTGCCGGTGCCGAGCTCGCTCTTCGAGGCCTGCGGGATGGCCCGCCAGATGCCGGCCGTGTTGTCGGCGTTCTCCCACCCGAGCTTCGCGAACTGGGTGAACTGCTCGATCACGGCGAGGCCGCCGTCGTAGTACATCCAGCCCGACCACGGGTCGCGGGCGTTGACGAGCTCCTTCGACGAGTACTGGAACCCGTCGTAGAACGAGCCGATGGCGGGCTGGAAGATGTTCAGCGTCCGGCGCGAGGCGGAGAAGCCGGTGGTGACCCAGTTGCCCATCTCGAGCGCGCTGTTGGTGCCGCCGAACTGGGTGCCGAAGCCCCCCTGCTCGTCACTGGCGTTGTTGTTGGGACGGTCGGCCGAACTCGAGAACGTCGACTGGCCCTCCGAGTTCCAGACCTCCTTGTCGAGCTGCTCGGCGATCTTCTTCATGTTGCCGGCGCTGTCATCGGCGCTGGAGTAGTGGAATCCGACGACGTCGACGGCGTCGCGCAGCGACGAGTCGGTGGCCGACGTCATGGCATTCCCGAACGACACCGGCGGCGTGCCGACCGTGTCGGCGGCGACGGTCTGGATCGCGTGGAAAAGGTTCTTCTCCTCGTCCGAGGCGAAGCCGTTGTTGGGGTCGGCGGCATCGGCGCCCTCGTATCCCGCGCTGTCGGCGGCGACCCAGGCGGAGAAGTTCTTGTACAGCTGGATGTTCGGGCTGCTGGTCTCGTTCGTGTCGGGGTTGATCGAGTCGACCATCACCCCGTACTCGCGGTACGCGGCCAGCACGGTGTTCTTGAACCAGATGTACTGGTCGGCGTCGTTCTGGACCCACGCCGGGCGGTTCCAGCGCAGCAGGCTGAGGTGCACGTCGCCGTGGGCAACCAGCTGCGCGTCCGCCGCGAGCTGGAAGCCGGGCTCGCGCTGCACGTTGGGGTATTCGTCGCGGCTGCGCATGGTCGACGCGTTGGGGCCGGTCGAGGTGTTGCGGTCGTTGCCCATCTCGATCTTGACCGTGGTCATGATCGGGTGGTCGCCGCCGAAGAGCGTCTCGATCAGCTCCCAGTACTTGTCGGGATGCTGCGACTTGTAGTCGAGGAGGAGCGCGCTGGTCGAGTTGGCCGACAGTACTCCGAAGCCCTTGAAGGTGAGGCCGTTCTTGTTCAGCGCGGCCGCTGCGACGTCGGCGCCGGTGACGTTCACGACGACCGGGTCGGTCACCGCCGCCTGCGCCATGGCCGGCACGGCGAGCGGGGCTGCGATCACCGCAGCGGTCACCGCTGCCGCCAGTGCGATCCTCAGTCTCCGCGGTGGCTTCTGAGCGTCCTTCGGACGAGGCGTCCCTGCCTGCGACATCGCAGTCTCCGTTCCCTGGGCTTCTCACGTGCGCTCGCGAACCCGGGCCGGCTTCGACGCACGAAAGGGCACGACCGCGTGCCCGCAGCGAAATCCTGCAACGAGAGGGACGCACGCCGGAACCAAACCGAACACACTTGATCACTCTTGAACCGACTCGAACACACTTGTACGCTGAGGCGATCATGGAGCCACCCCTCGACCCGCCCGCCTTCGGCCTTTCGCGCCGCGAGCACATCCTCGACGAACTGCGCCGGACCGGGTCGGTCCGCGTCGCCGAGCTCGCGCGCGAGCTGCGCGTGTCGGAGCTCACCATCCGCCGCGACATCGGTCACCTGGCCGACCGCGGCCTCGTCACCCGCGTCCACGGCGGCGCGACGCTGCGCAGCCGGCTGGATACGAGTGTGCCGGCGTCGTCCGGCGGGGCACCCATCCGCTTCCGGGTCGGCATGGTGGTGCCGTCGCTCAGCTACTACTGGCCGCACATCATCATCGGGGCCCGCGCGGCCGCCACCGACCTCGGGGTCCAGCTCATCCTGCGCGGCGCGAGCTACTCGGTCGACGACCAGCGCCGACAGATCTCCTCGCTCGTCGAATCCGGCAGCCTCCACGGCCTGATCGTGGCGCCCGAGACGCTCGGAGCCGACGGGCGCGCGCTGCTGCACTGGCTCGAGGCGCTGCCGATCCCGGTCGTGCTCGCCGAGCGCCGCGTGCCGTCGACGCTCGCGCTCACCAGCCTCGAGTGGGTCACGACCGACCACGTCTTCGGCGGCTCGCTGGCCGCCGATCACCTCGCCGCGCTCGGCCACCGCCGCGTCGGCATCCTCACCTCCGCCGGCTCCCCCACCTCGTGGCAGCTCCGCCGCGGCTGGGACCGTGCCGTGGAAGACCTCGGCCTGGAATGCCTCGTCGACGTCGACGCGACGCTCGACGCGCTGGACGGCGTGACCCGCGAAGCCCTCATCGCCGAGCTGCTCGGACGCTGTCGGGAGACATCCACCACCGCCCTGCTGATCCACAACGACCCGCAGGCGGTGCTGCTGGAGCAGTACGCCCGCGACCACGGCTGGTCGATCCCCGACGACCTGGCGATCGTCGCCTATGACGACGAAGTCGCCGAGAGCGCCGAACCCCCGATCACCGCTCTGCGCCCGCCGAAGCAGCACATCGGGCGGCTCGCCGTCGAGACGATGGTCGATCGCCTGGTGGACGGACCTCGGCGTCCGGTGCAGCGGACCTCCGTGCTGCCGGAGCTGCACCCTCGCGCCTCCAGCGCCGTGGCTCGCTGACCGCCGTCAAGCGGGTTTTTTGCACTTCGCATCATGAAGTGCAAAAATGCATGATGTGACTGATAGTGCAGATGGACTTCGTGAGCGCCGGCGCGCCGAGACCACCCGCACTCTCATTCGCGCCGCGCGGCGTTTCACGGCCGAGCACGGCCTCGCCGGTTTCACGGTCGAGGACCTGTGCGCCGAGGCGGACGTGTCGCGGCGCACGTTCTTCAACTACTTCGCCTCCAAGGACGACGCGGTGCTCGGCGTCCCTCTCGAGCGATCGGATGCCGCGGCCATCGCCCGCTTCGTCACCGGCGGCTGCGGCGGCCCGGGTCTCTCGCCGGACCTGCTGACCGAGCTGGCGCGGCTCGCCGAGGAGCGCTGGCGCGCCCTCGACATCGCCCCCGACACGGTGCAGGACCTCTTCCGCGCCGTGGAGAAGGAGCCGCGCCTGCTCGCGCGCATGCTCGAGCTCGGCGCCGAGGGCGAGCAGTTCGACGCGCGACTGATCGAGCAGCGCGAGAACCTGCCCTCCGGCGATCTGCGGGCGCAGGTCGCCTCCCAGGTCGTCGGCGCGCTGGTGCGCTCCGCCGCCGGAGAGTTCCTCAAGCCCGGCAACGACGACACCTTCATCGAGATCTTCGAACGACGCATCGCCGCGGCGCGCGACCTCTTCGCCAGTCAGAACGCATTGATGGGAACCTCCGAATGACCACCGCCACCGTCCCGACCGTCAGACCCGACGGCGACGCGCCCTTCCTGCTCACGCAGCGGCGCATCTGGATCATCTTCTCCGCCCTGATCGCGGGCATGCTCCTGTCGAGCCTCGACCAGACGATCGTCTCCACCGCGATGCCGACGATCGTGGGCGAACTGGGCGGGGTCTCGCACCAGGTGTGGATCACGACTGCGTACATCCTCGCCACGACCATCGTCATGCCGATCTACGGCAAGTTCGGCGACGTGCTCGGCCGACGCCGGCTGTTCATGGTGGCCATCGCGATCTTCACGCTCGCCTCGGTGGGTTGCGCCTTCGCGACCGACTTCTGGATGTTCGTGATCTTCCGCGCCATCCAGGGCCTCGGCGGCGGCGGCCTGATGATCCTGTCGCAGGCGATCATCGCCGACATCGTGCCCGCCGACCAGCGCGGCAAGTACCTCGGCCCGATCGGCGGCATCTTCGGCCTCGCCGCTGTCGCCGGCCCCCTTCTCGGCGGCTTCTTCGTCGATCACATGACGTGGCAGTGGGCGTTCTACATCAACATCCCGATCGGCATCGCCGCCTTCTTCGTCGCCGTGTTCGCGCTGAAGCTGCCCGATAAGAAGGCCGAGAAGCCCATCGACTGGCTGGGCGTGCTGTTCCTGTCGGCGGCGACGACCTGCCTCATCTTCTTCACCGACTTCGGCGGCTCGGCCGACCACGGCTGGGACTCGACCGCGACCTGGGCGTGGGGCGCCGGTCTCGTCGCCGCTGCCGGGCTGTTCATCTTCACCGAATCGCGGGCGGCCGACCCCATCATGCCGCTGTCGATGTTCCGCAACCCGATCTTCGTCAACGCCACCGCGATCGGCATGGCGATCGGCATCGGGATGTTCGCCGCGCTCGGGTTCGTGCCGACGTTCCTCCAGATGTCGTCGGGAACCTCGGCTGCGGCATCCGGCCTCCTCATGCTGCCGATGATGGTCGGCGTCATGGGCACGTCGATCGCCGCGGGTCTGCTCATCACGAAGACGGGCAAGTACAAGGTGTTCCCCATCATCGGCACGATCGTCGTCGGCGTCGCGATGATCCTGATGACGACGCTGACGGCCTCGACCCCGATCTGGCTCATCTGCACCTACCTGTTCCTGTTCGGCGTCGGACTCGGCTGCATCATGCAGGTCGTCGTGCTCGTCGTGCAGAACGCCGTGCCCGCATCCGATCTCGGCACCGCCACGTCGACGAACAACTACTTCCGCGAGATGGGCGCCGCGCTCGGCATCGCCGTGTTCGGCACGCTGTTCACCACGCGTCTCACCGAGAACCTGACGACGGTGTTCACGGATGCCGGAGCCAGCCCCGAGCAGGCCGGCGAAGCGACGTCGACCATCGATCCGTCGGTGCTGAGCACGCTCCCCGACAGCGTCCGGACCGGGGTCGTCGACGCCTACGCCGACGCGCTGGCGCCGGTGTTCTGGTACCTCGTGCCGTTCATCGCTGTGGCGCTGATCCTGGCGCTGTTCCTCAAGGAGATCCCGCTGTCGGATGTCGCCGGGCTCGTCGCCCGCGGCGAGGCCATCGGCGGCGAGGAGGCCGAGCGCCTCGAAGCCGAGCAGAACCGGATGTCGGACCAGGACGGCGCAGCGGCGCCGACCCGCGGGGCTCGGCGGTCCCGGCAGCGGGACCGCGCCGGACAGTAGTCGCGCGCTCAGGCCCCGAAGCGGCGCTGCATCTCGGCATAGCCGAGCGCGCCGTCGAGGAAGCCCAGCGTGCCGGACTCCTTGAGCTCCCGTCCGGCGCGCTCGACGAGACTGAGGGCGGCACGGGCGAGGCTGCCGCCCACGCTCACCCGTGACACGCCGAGCCCGAACAGGGTGTGTGCCGGGATGACGTTCGCGGCGAGCCCGGCGACGATGTTGAGGGGTGCGGGGATGGCGTCCGCGAGGCGCCGGATGGTCTCCTCGTCGTTGACCCCCGGCACGAAGATGCAATCGGCACCGGCACTGACGTAGCGGCGGGCGCGCTCGACGGTCTCATCGAACGGGTCGCCGGCGACACCGCCGAGGTAGGTGTCGGTGCGGGCGTTCAGCACGAAGGTGCCGGACGGCGCCGCGGCCCGCGCCGCGACCAGCCGTTCCACCGCCTCCTCGATGCCGAAGAGCCGGCCTTCCTGAGCATCCTCGATGTTCGCCCCCGCGATGCCCAGCCCCACGGCCCGCGCCACGGTGCGGCCGACCTCGGCCGGCGAGTCGCCGTAGCCCGCTTCGAGATCGGCACTGACCGGCACACCCACCGCCGCCACGATCTCGGCCAGGCGCTCGAACATGGTGTCGGGATCCAGCGCGTTCCCGTCGGGGACGCCGCACGCCCACGCGATCCCCGCGCTCGTGGTCGCGATCGCCGAGAACCCCACCTGCTCGAGGATGCGGGCGGATCCGGCGTCCCACGCGTTGGGGATGATGAACCCGGGGCCGGCGTGCAGGACGAGCAGCGCCCTCGCCCGGCTGGTGAACCTGAGGTCGTCGGCCATGGCATCCCCTGTCCTCGGGTCTGCGCCTCAGCCGGCGGCGGCCCGTCCGTGTCTACGCAACGTATCAGCGGGCCGGTGCGGCGGCGGGCAGGTTCGCGTCGAGGTGGCGGCGTGCGGCGGCGATCGCGAGGCGGGCGTGCTCCTTCCCGCCGACCTGCGCGACGAGCGTCGCTCGCGGAATCTCGAGCGCGAAGGGGAGACCCGCAGGGAGGGCATCGAGGATGCCGAGCATGTCGATGCCCCCTTCGCCCGGGAAGAGCCGCTCGAAGCGTGCGGTGTGGATCAGGCCGGCGGTGGTCGCCGGGATCTCGGCGGGGGCGTCGCACACGTGCGCGTAGTGGAACCACTCGGGCGGAAGCTCTCGCAGATCCCCCACACTCGACCGTGAGCGGGCGAAGTGCAGCAGGTCGATGAGCAGACCCGCATTCGGCTGATCCGCCGCTCGCAGGACCCGCGTCGCTTCCCGGAGGTCGGGCGTCTCCGTCCATGACGGGAACTCGAGGTCGATCGTGAGGCCGAGAGGAAGCGCCAGCTCGCAGAGCTCCGAGAAGCGGTCCGTCTTGCGGGCGAAGTCCGAGTCGGGCAGCTGCGCGATGACGTGGTGCGCTCCGAGTTCAGCACCCGCCTCGAGGAAGCGCAGGTAGTCGCGGGGGCTGTCGCCCGAGGTGATGCGCGCCAGTTCGATGTCGAGCACCTCGACCCCGGTCGCCGCGAGATGCGTCTTCGTCCTGCGCATCAGCGCCGGGTCGTACGCCAGCGGGTAGTGGGGTTCCTGCGGGGTGACCTTGGTCATGCGCAGGCCGACGTAGCGGTACCCGGCGGCGGCCGCGGCATCCACCAGTTCGGGCGGCGACAGACTCAGCGCCGTGAGATGGGCCAGCGAGTAGTCGTGACGGTGCCCGACGGCGGACTCGGTCGGGTCGCTCGCCAGTGTGCGCATACGCTGCCGGCGATGAGCGGCCATGCGCAGAGCGACACTGCGCGGGTCGCCGAAGCCGTCGTAGCCGTGGATCCGCTGCACCACCTGGAAGAAGACCCGCGAGCCGAGCATCTCTGTGAAGAAGTGCAGGAACTCCCCCTGCGCGTCTCGGTCGTAGAGGATCGAGTTCTCGCGCAGCGCCGCGACGAACTCGGCGGGCAGCGCCAGCCGCGCTTCGAGGTCGTCGTAGTAGTTCGCAGGCATCTCGAGGATGGGCGCCCGGCGCTCACGGGCCGCCCTCGCGCAGGCGATGGCGTCATCGGTGGCGAAGGCCACCAGCTGCGGGCTCGTGACACCCGGCGACCAGTCGCCCCGCCGGAGCGGGTTGGTGCTGAGAGCCACGCGGACGCAGCCGTCGGGAGCGCTGGCGGACCACGTGCGGATGAGGCCGAAGGGTGCCGTGATCTCGGTCAGCTCCCGGGGAACGAGGCCGAGCACGGAGTGGAAGAAGAGTGCGGACTGGTCGAAGTCGTCGATCGACTCGGTGACCGATACGTGGTCGATGCGGGTCAGGAGCGGTGGGGCGTCGGCCCGGGCCGCATCGGCCGGGGCCGCGTCGGCAGGGGCGAAGTCGTCGATCCAGGGCGTGCCGCCGGTGGCATCGCAGAAGAACAGCGCGGTGCCGTCCGGCGTCGCCACCGACGCGAGGTCGGTCTCGTCCGGTGACCGGCGACGCGCGAGCTTCGGCGCCAGCAGGCTCTCGGCCCGCCGCATCGACGCGGCGGCATCGGCCGTCTGCACCGCCAGGGCGCAGATCGCCGCGGTGGCGGGGTCGATCGATCGCTCCGGGGCCGAGTTGAGGAGCACGCGGGCATCGCCCTGCTGCCACAGCTGCACCGGCTTGGAGCGGTGCTGCCCGACGTGCGCGAAGCCGAGGCCGGCGAGGGCCCGCGAGACGAGCGGCCCCGAGACCTGGTCGACCGCGAGCTCGGCGAACGCGAAGCCCTCCAGTCTCGGAGCCGGGGGCAGCTCGCCACCGGCGAGCGGAGCGGGCGCATCGTCGGGGTCGCGCGCGGCCACCGCCTCGGCCAGCGCCCGCATCGAGCGCATGGCATCGATGGCGGCATGCCGAGGATCCTCCTGCTGATAGATGTCGTTGAAGACCTCGATCGCGAGGGGCCCGGAGTAGCCCATCGACAGCAGACGGCCGAGGAAGCCGGCGACATCGAGGGCTCCCTGGCCGGGGAACATCCGGTAATGGAGGCTCCACTCCCGCACGTCCATGTCGAGACGGGGGGCGTCCGCCAGCTGGACATGGAAGATCTTGTCGCCGGTCACCCGCGAGACGGCGTTCGCGTCGTTGGCGGCAGAGAGCACGTGGAAACTGTCGAGGCAGAGCCCGAGCGCGGGGTGGTCGACCTGCTCGATGAGACGCCACGCGTGCTCGTACGTGCGAACCCGGCCCCACGGCACGGCCTCATACGCCAGGCGCACGCCGCTCTGCGCGGCCCGCTCAGCCAGGGCGTGCAGCTGCTCCGCCGTCAGACCGTCGTCATCGACGCCGTCGTCCGTCCTCGACGAGCAGCACACCAGCACGCCGGCCCCGAGTTCGGAGAGCAGCTCGAACTTGCGCTCGGCGCGGCGGAGGGTGGCGCCGAAGCGGTCCGGCGGGACCGTTTCGATATGGAACGGCTGATAGACCTCGAGGGAGAGTCCGAGGTTCGCGGCCTCCCGGGCCACGCGCCCGGGAGACCACGTCGACATGATGAGGTCGTACTCCAGCAGCTCGATACCCGAGAACCCGGCCGCGGCCGCGGCACGGAGCTTGTCCTCGAGCGTGCCCGACAGGCATACGGTCGAGATCGACACGTCCAGCACGCGCTGTGCCCCGCTCATGATCGACGTGCGGTGCACATCATCGGACCGCCTCACGAATCGGTTCGTCGCCGAGGGCGACGGGTCAGGGGATGGCGACGTGCTCCACGGTCTCGCCGGGCGAGTAGATGTCGAGGATGTTCCAGTGGCCGGTCGTGGGCGTCGGCACGTTCACCATCGACACGTCGATCACGACGGGTCGCTCGAGCGCGATCGCCCGCTCGAGCGCAGGCTTGAAGTCGGCCGCCGACTCGACCTTGATGCCGGTGACGCCATAGGCCTCGGCGATCGCGGCGAAGTCGGTGTACAGGGGGTCGTCGGCGCTGCCGAACACGGTGCCGTAGGTCGTGTCGAAGGCCGCCTTCTCGAGGCCGGCGATCGTGCCGAAGGCGTTGTTGTTCATCACGACCCAGACCACCGCGACACCCTGCTCGCGGGCGGTCGAGAGCACCGCCGGATTCTGCCCGAAGCCGCCATCGCCCACGAGCGAGACCACGACGCGGTCGGGGCAGGCGATCTTGGCGCCGACCGCGGCCGGCCCGCCGAAGCCCATGGTCGCGAAGCCCCCGGGGGTGAGGAAGCTGCCGGGCGTGAGGATGTCGAATTGCTGACCGACCCCGTTCTTGTTCCAGCCGACGTCGGTGGTGATGATCGCGTCGGCCGGGAGCACCTCCCTCGTCTCGGAGAGGATCCGCTCGGGACGCATCGGCCACGCATCGGATGCCTGCGCCGGCGCGTTCTGGAGCTTCAGCGTCGCGCGGTTCGCCGCGATCTGCGAGAGCAGCTCGGTGCGCCGCACCCCGTCGGCAGCGAGGCGGCGGGCCACCCGCAGCAGCACGGTGAGAGCGGACTTGAGGTCGGCCAGGGCGCCGATCTCGAGCGGGTAGTTGCGGCCGAGCTCGGCCGGATCGACGTCGATCTGCATGAGCTTGGTGCCCGGGATGTCGAAGGTGTACTCGGCGTACCAGGAGCTCGAGTCGGCTTCCGCGAACCGCGTTCCGAGCGCGAGGATCCAGTCCGCCGTCCGGGTGGTCTCATTCGTGAACGCCGTTCCCCAGAACCCTGTCATGCCGAGGACCAGAGGGCTGTCGTCCGGCACCGCGCCCTTGCCCATCAGACTGTGGGCGACGGGGAGCGAGAGCAGCTCGGCGAATTCGGCGAGCTCGGCTGCCGCGTCCGCGGCGACGATGCCGCCGCCGACGTACAGCACCGGCCGCTCGGCATCCAGCAGATTCTGCACGATCCTCTCGGCGACGGCCTCGTCGAGGCCCGGCTTCACGAGCGCGCGGGTGTTGCCGATCACCCTGTCGAACAGCGCGACGTCGATCTCGGCCGAGAAGACGTCCATCGGCACGTCGACGAGGACGGGACCGGGACGCCCGCTCTCGGCCAGCATGAACGCCTTGTCGAGCACCTCGGCGATCAGGTGCGGCCGGTCCACCCGCCACGCGCGCTTGACGAAAGGCCGGTAGATCTCGTACTGCGCGGCATCGGCGTGGAGGTTGATCTCCTGGTGCGGATGCTTGCCGAAGTAGTGCGTGGGAATGTCGCCGGCGATGACGACCATCGGGATCGAGTCCAGGGCCGCGTTCGCGACACCGGTCGTGGCGTTGGTCAGACCGGGACCCAGATGGGTGAGGACGACTCCGGTCCGGTGGGCCGCCCGCGCATAGCCGTCCGCCGCATGCGCGGCGATCTGCTCGTGCCGCACGTTCACGAAGGAGATCCGTTCGCTCTTCTCGAGCGCTGCCAGCAGCGCGATGTTCGTGTGGCCGCAGAGGCCGAAGACATGCTCGACCTCACGTGCTTCCAGATAGCGAACGATCTGGTTCGAGACCAGGTCCCTCATGAGGTGCTCCTTCTTTCGTCGCCGTCGATCGGGACTGATCGGCGCGCCGGCCCCGTGTAGGTGTATCCGATGGATTTCGGCATCGGTCCCTTGATCCGGCCGCCCTGCGTCATCTGCTCGGCGGCGTGCGCGAGAATCCCCACCGAGCGCGCGAGGATGAACACCCCGCGGCCGAGCTCCGGCGTGAACCCCAGCTCGCAGTAGATGACGGCTGTCACGCCGTCGACGTTCATGGGGATCCGCTGGGGTCGCCCGGCGCTGATGGCGTCCTCGACGGCACGGCCGATCGCCGCGAAGCGACCGTCGATCACGCCGGCGGCGGCCGCGGCGTCGACCAGCGACAGCAGACGCGGCGTCCGGGGGTCGAGCGGATGGAACCGATGACCGAAGCCGGGGACGTAGACGACGCCGGCGTCGCGCTGACGCTGCAGCACGACGCGCGTCGCCTCCTCGAGGTCGCCCGTCCGCTGGAGCTCCTCGTCGATCGCGAGGTACACCTCCATGCACTGCTGGCCAGGACCGCCGTGCACGTCACCCAGCACGTTGATCGCGGAGGCCATCGCCCCGTTGATCGGCACGCCGCAGGTCGTCGCCATGCGGGCGATCGCGATCGATGGCGCCTGGGGCCCGTGGTCGACGGAGGCGACGAGCGCCGCCTCGAACAGAGCCGCCTCCTCGGACGAGGGAAGCTCCCCGCGCAGCATGAGCCAGATGGTGTCGACGAAGCCGACCCTGCCGAGGAGCTCCTGGATCGGATAGCCGCGCAGCGCGATCTCGCCGGGATGGACGTCGATGATGTCCGTCCGCCACCACTGCCGCGCCTCGTCGACGATGTCCTCGGCGGCGCTCACGATGCGGCCTTTACAGGATCCGCCGACTCCAGCGCGGCGTCGTAGAAGTCGCCGAACAGCTCCTCGTCGGACGGCCGGTCCTCAGCGATCGTGCGCGAGACCCACGTCGTGTTCAGGTAGTGACGCAGCGAGACGTTCTCGGACGTGATGTTGCCGCCCCACGTGCCGCATCCCATCGACGAGGTCATCGGCATCCCGTTCGTGAACGACCCGGCGTTCGCCTTCGAGTTCGGCTGGCGCACCATGATCCGCGAGACCGGCATGTGCCGGGCGAAGTAGTCGATGTGCGCCTCGTCGGTCGACGCGATGCCGCAGGAGTGGCCCTTGCCGCCGATGTCGTAGAGGCGCTTGGCGAGCTCGACGCCGTCTTCGAAGGTGCCCTCGTAGGCGTGGACCGCCATCAGGGTGGTGAGCTTCTCTTTGCAGAACTGCCGGTCCTCGGCGATGCCGTCGCCTTCGACCACGATGAACCGGCTGTCCGGCGGGATGTCGAAGCCTGCGGCTCGCGCGAGCGCCTGCGGGGAGATGGCGACGGTGTCGGGCAGCCGATGCCCCTCGTCGTCCCACATCACCGCCTGCAGCGCGGCGCGCTGCTCCGGACTCGTGAGATGACCGCCTTCGGCCTGGAGCGCCTCGAGCATCTCGCGGTATCTCGCGGCCGGCACGAGCACGTTGCCGTCGGCCGAGCAGCCCGAGCCGAAGTCCGACGTCTTCGACAGCATGCAGTTGCGTGCCGTCTCGCGGAGGTCCGCGGTCTCGTCGACGAACTCCGTCGCATTCCCGGCGCCGACGCCGTACGCCGGTGTCCCCGAGCTGTACGCCGCGCGCACCAGTCCCTGGCCGCCGGTGGCGATGACAAGGTCGGCACGCCGCATGATCTCCTGCGATGCCGCGAGGCTCGGAAGGGTGATGCACTGCAGGATGTCGGCGGGGGCGCCCTCCGCCTCGAGCGCATCGCGCATCAGCCGGACGGTCTCGAGGGTCGTGTGCTTCGAACGCGGGTGCGGCGAGAACACTACGACGTCGCGTGCCTTGATCGCATAGATCGCGTTGCCGGCGGGCGTGAGGTCGGGGTTCGTCGTCGGCACGACGCAGCCGATCACCCCGACCGGCTTGCCGTACTTGACGAGGCCCTTCTCGGCATCCTCTTCGATGATCCCCACCGAGGGGCTGCGCAGGGCATCGCGGAGGACGCCGCGGATCTTCATCCGCTTGTTCATGCGGCTGTCGAAGTCGCCGAGGCCGGACTCCTCGATACCCATCTCAACCAGGCGATGGAACGACGAGCGGTTGGCCACCGCCCACGCGACCGCGCGGATCAGCCGGTCGACACGCGCCTGGTCGTACGTCTCGATGACGGCGAGTGCCGCCTGCGCCCGGGCGAAGACGTCGTCGAGCTCCTGCTGCTGCTCGGGCGACAGGGATTTTGATGCTGAACCAGCCATGACAACTCCGTCCATGGGGGTGGGTGCCGATCGCCGCATGCTACGCAGACGCTGCCGTCGACGACAACGCGTGTCCCACTGGGCGAACAGGACGGGATCCACGGGTGCTCGGCCGTCCCGGAGCCGCACGCGCTGTACCACTCGATGGGTCGCGAGGTTGCCGCCTCCTCCGGCCGGGGTTAGCGTCCGAGCGCCGGCCGGTATGGCCGATCCCCAGGTCGGAGCCGGACGGCATTCCCCACAGCGGCGACGGGGAGGTGCGAGCCCATCCGTCGCCGGATCGAAGACGATCAAGGAGCAAGGGATGCGCAAAAGACTGACCACGAGGTTGGGAACTGCGGGAATCGGGGCGCTGGTGGCGGTGCTCGCCATCGCAGCCTCACCCGCGTACGGACTGACCACTCCGGCTGAGCCGGTTCCGCCCGCAGGATTGACGGGCCTCGAGCCGACCGGCGCCGACATGCCGACGGTCGGAGGCAATCTCGGCAACCAGCACTACTCCGCTCTCACGCAGATCACGCACGAGAACCTCGACGAGCTGGCGCCCACCTGGCGCACTCACGTGTCCTCCGTCGCGCCGGCGACCGACGACACCGGGCAGCAGACGACGCCCATCGTCGTCGACGGCGTCATCTATCTCGACACCCCGAGCGGCGGCGTGATCGCGGTCGACGGCGTCTCGGGTGCCCCCGTCTGGAAATGGGAGAACACGGTCTACGGTCTCTCCGGCACGCGACGGGGAGTGTCGGCCGGCGACGGCAAGATCTTCACCCTGGCCGGCGGCAACCGCGTGGTCGCGCTCGACCAGGCGACCGGTGCCGAGGTCTGGGCCGCACAGCCGACCGGCGCGAACGGCGAGGACCTGGGGCGCGTCGGCAAAGTCGCGACCGTCTACTACAACGGGATCGTCTACGCGCACGCCGCCGACGGGGACCGCGGCGCGGTCGTCGCGCTGGATGCGAGCGACGGATCGTATCTGTGGCACTTCTTCGGCGGCCCGCGGCGCGGTGAGCAGTTCACCGGGGTCGACGGTGTCACCTTCGACGCGTCGGCCACGTGGGGTCCCGTGCTCCCGGACGGCACCGACTGCTCCGAAGAGGGCGGCGCGACATCCTGGATGCAGGGCGCGGTGGATCCTGAGCTGGGCATGTACTACATGACCTTCGGCAACGCCCGGAGCTGCACCTCGTCGCAGGATGGATCGCTCCGGCCCGGCGACAACCTGTTCTCGAGCACGATGGTCGCGGTGGATGCCATGACCGGCGCCTACAAGTGGCACTACCAGTCGATCCATCACGACGTCTGGGACATGGACAACGTCCACCCGCCGACACTGGCGGACATCGTCGTGGACGGCGAGGAGAAGAAGGTCGTCTTCTACGGCAGCAAGTCGGGCCACCAGTTCGTGCTCGACCGCACGAACGGCGAGCCGGTGCTTCCCGTCACCGAGAAGCCGATGATCACCGACTCCCGCCAGAGCCACGCCGAGACCCAGCCGTTCCCTGCCACCCGGCTGCTGCCGGAGTGCGTCGTCTGGGAGAAGCTCGACCCCGAGAACATCCCCGGGGACCCGTGGCGCGCCGTGCCCAACTACAACGGCTACCAGCCGGATGCCGAGGGCAACCTGGTCTTCAACCCCGACAGCTACGTCGCAGCCGACGAGCCCTACCTGACGTACCCGGACGGCTACCCGTCCGACCACCGCCAGGGCTGCATGTACGACCCGCAGTGGGACGTGCCGATCCTGTCGACCACCAGCCAGAACGGCGGCGCCGACTGGTCGAACCACTCGTACAGCCACAGCACGAACCTCGTGTACTACCCGTACGGCACGAACCCGGTCGCGCACTACAACGGCGCCTCGGCCAACGGACTGCGCGCCATCGGGCAGTACCAGACCGGCGGCATCCTGGCGTACGACGCGTCGACCGGTGAGGTCGCGTGGCAGAACCACCTCGGCACCGACATGTCGCACGGTCAGGGACCGCTGACGACGGCATCCGATCTGCTGTTCGTCGGCCAGATCGACGGCCGGGTGCTGGCGATGGATGCCGTCACCGGCGACGTGCTCTGGGACTTCCAGACGGGCTCCGGCATCGCGGCGGCACCTGTCACCTACGAGGTCGACGGCGAGCAGTACGTCGCGGTGTTCGCCGCCGGGTCGACCAACCCCTACGGAGGGTCGGTGACGCAGGGCGACTCGCTGTGGGCGTTCAAGCTCGGCGGTTCCTACACGACGGAATCGGGCAGCCAGGAGGGGCCCGACACGGCACCGCTGACGATCCGCCGGCCGGTGAGCGGCGCTGCCGTCGAGGGCTCGACGGTGGGCGACACGGTGCTGCTCGCACGGCCCAGCCGCACCGCCGACACCGCTGCGGCACGCGACAGCGTGGCGACGAACGGCATGCAGCCGACCCACCTACGGGTCCCGGTCGGTACGACCGTGACCTTCCGCAACCCCGGGGCCGAGACGTTCCCGAACTTCCCCAACCAGAAGCCGCACTGCGCGACGCAGTTCTTCGAGGGCGAGTTCAACGCGAAGCTGCAGCCCGGAGAGACCTACCAGCACACGTTCGACCGTGCCGGTGAGTACTTCTTCAACGACTGCACCGACCCGCGCCCGACCGGCAAGATCGAGGTGTACCTCGTGCCGCAGGATCAGCCCGGTGCGCTGAAGTTCACGCCGGGCACGCTGCAGCTCGGCTCGGAGACCGGGCTGTTCACCGGGGTCGAGGGACGGGTCTCGGCGCACTTCGAGCTGCCGGCCGGCTACAGCTATGACGGCGGTGCGGTGCTGATCGCCCCGCTGACGTCCTCGCCGATCGAGGCGTCCGACGTCACGGCGAACAAGAACCGGATCATCGTCCGGTTCGACGCCGACGCGGTCGACCACAACGTGCCCGCAGGGGAGGTGACACTGACCGTGAGGGCGAACGTCCTCAACGCCGCGGGGGTCCAGGAGCAGCTCTCCTCCACCGCGACGGTCACCGTCGTCAAATAGC
Organism: Microbacterium sp. ZW CA_36; assembly: GCF_044987475.1. Classification (NCBI taxonomy): domain Bacteria; kingdom Bacillati; phylum Actinomycetota; class Actinomycetes; order Micrococcales; family Microbacteriaceae; genus Microbacterium; species Microbacterium sp. ZW CA_36. The sequence goes on along the minus strand of NZ_JBJDRL010000006.1, from coordinate 92,942 downwards.
GGCTGACCCGCACCCGCCGACCCGGCACCCGATCCGCCCCCGTCGCCCACGACGGGGGCGGATCGGCGCGTGCGGCCGGTGTCCCATTCGGCGAAACTCTACTTTGCACGCCCTCACCCGCAGACCAGAGTCACAGGGGCGGCGATGCGCGCGCTCGGTCCTGCATCAACAGAGAGGTTGGCAATGCACCCTGACACCCTGGCGGTGGCGCCATGACCGACAAGGACCCGGGGCCCGAACCCGAGGAGGGCGGCAGCACCGAGCCCGAGAAGGCTGCGGAGGCCGCGCACGAGCCGGGGGTGGGCGAGTCGATCTACCCGCACACCAACACCTACTACACGACGCCGAAGCTCAATCAGGGCGTTCCGCCCGACCCGGTGTTCATCAGGGTGCTCTCGGGCATCGAGATCACGATCGGCGTCACGCTGTTCGCCTTCATCATCTTCGGCGTCATGTACCAGGTGCTCGGCCGGTACTTCCCCGCCGTCAGCTGGGTGGGCGCCGGTGAGCTCGCTCTGCTGTCGATGATCGCGCTGACCTTCATCACCACCGGCTACCTCGTCGGACGCAACGGCCACATCGTGCTCGAGATGTTCGACGAGATGCTGGCCGGCTCCCGGCTGTTCGTGGCCCTGCGCGTCATCTCGGCGGTCATCATGGTCGTCACCAGCCTCGCCCTCGCCTACGAGGCCTGGGTGAAGATCGACATCGAATGGGGCCGGCTCAGTGCCGCGATGCACGTGCCGCTCGGCGTGCTGTACATCTTCGCGCTCGTCGGCTTCGTTTCCGCAGCGATCCACTCGTCGTTCAAGATCCCCTACGCGAACCGCCCCGAGCGCAAGCTCGACATCGGCGAGATGGAGGGCTGATCGTGGACCTCTGGCTCTACATCCTGCTGTTCGTCGTCTTCCTGCTGCTGCGGGTGCCGGTCGCCTTCGCGATGATCGCGTCGAGCATGCTCTACTTCTACAGCCAGGGGCTGTCTGCCGGGTACGCGATCTCGTCGATCGTCAACGGCATCAACAGCTTCCCGCTCCTCGCCGTGCCGCTGTTCATCTTCGTCGGCACGGTCGCCAACAACCTCGGCATCGCCACGCGCCTCTACGACCTCGCGCGCGCTCTCCTGCCCCGGCTTCCCGGCAACCTCGCCTACGTCAACCTCGGCACCGCGATCGGCTTCTCGTGGATCAGCGGCTCGGCCCTCGCCGACGCCGCCTCGACGAGCAAGGTGCAGATCCCCCAGATGCTCAAGGCCGGCTATCCATACGGATTCTCCGCCGGGCTCACGGCGTCGGGCTCGCTGATGAGCACCGTCATGCCGCCGAGCATCCCGGCCGTCCTCTTCGCGGCGACCGCGTCGATCTCCACGGGCGCGCTGTTCGCGGGCTCCATCATCCCCGCCATGCTCATGGCGGTCGGCCTGGCGGCGTACATCTTCTTCTGGGTGCGCAGGCATCCGGATGTCGCCGTGGGGCGCCCGTTCGACGGGGGGATGCTCGGCAAGGCCGCCGTGCGCGTCATCGGCCCGGCACTGCTCCCGGTGATCATCCTCGGCGGCATCTTCAGCGGACTGTTCACCGCGACCGAGAGCGCCGGCATCGCCGCGGTGTACATGCTGCTCCTCGGCGTGATCTACCGCACGCTGACGTGGCGGGTGTTCTGGAAGTCGGCCAAGGAGACGGTCGTCATCTCCGGCGGGATCCTGCTCATCCTGGGCGCGTCCAACCTCATGGGCCAGGTGCTGGCACGGGAGCAGGTGTCGCGGGCGCTCGGCGAGTGGCTCACCGGCCTCACGGACAACCCGATCGTGTTCCTGCTGATGCTGAATGTGCTGCTGATCCTGCTCGGCATCCCACTCGAGGCTCCGCCGGTGATCCTGGTCCTGGTGCCGATCCTGATGCCCATCGCGACCCAGTTCGGGATCGATCCGGTGCAGCTGGGCGTGCTGATGATCCTGAACCTGATGATCGGATCGCTGACCCCACCCGTCGGCGCGGTGCTGTTCGTCGTCGGCTCGATCACGCGCAGGCCCATGGGAGAGCTGTTCCGCGGCATCCTGCCGTTCCTGATCCCGCTGGGAGCGGTCCTGCTGCTGCTGACGCTCTTCCCTGTCATCGTCACGTTCCTGCCGACGCTGCTCGGCCTGTAGAACGGAGTCATCCATGACGAGAAAGCTCTTCGTGCTGAACGGCCCGAACCTCAACATGCTCGGGGTGCGCGAGCCGGAGCTCTACGGCACCACGAGCCTCGACGAGGTGCGCGCCGACTGCGAGCGGGTCGCCGGTGAGCTCGGGTTCGAGCTCTTCTTCGCGCAGTCGAACGCCGAGCACGAGCTCATCGAGTGGGTGCACGACGCCTTCCGGCAGCAGGCGACCGTCGTGATCAATCCGGCGGGCCTGAGCTTCGGCTCGGTGTCGCTGCTCGACGCCCTGCACATGCTCTCGACTCCCGTCGTCGAAGTGCACATCACGAACATCCACGCCCGCGACGCCGACCACCGTCACTCGATCACGTCGAAGGTCGCGCGCACGGTGATCGCCGGTGCGGGCGTGTACGGCTACGAGCTGGCGATCCGCGCCGCCGACCGGCTGACCGGCTGACCTTCCTCCGGCCGGCGGCGGTCGTTTCAGGTGGCGATGCGGTCGGCGGCCACGATGCCGAATACGAGCGCCTTCGTGAGCGCCGTCCCCGTCATGTACGACGCGCCGTGGAATCCGCCGACGATCTCGCCGGCCGCGCAGAGGCCCTCGATCCGGCTGCCGTCGATCCGTGTCACCGACGTGTCGGGTGCGACGCTCAGGCCCCCGTAAGTCGAGGTCATGGCCGTCACCGCGGGATAGGCGTAGAACGGCCCGGTCGCAACCGGTGCGAGCGCGCCGACCCCGTTCACCAGACCGGCCCTGCCGAAGGGGTCGGCCGCGCGGCCGGCCACGCTGTCGTTGTACTGCCCCACGGTGCGTTCGAGCACGCCGGGAGGCATGCCGACGCGGTGCCCGAGCTCGGACAGGGTCGGCGCGCTCGCCAGATGGCCGAGCTCTTCGATGCGCTCCATGTCCGACAGCGGCACGCCCGGCCTCGAACGTGCCCGCACGCCGGAGTCGAAGATCTGGAAGGCCATCCCGCCGGGCTGGCTCAGCACCGCCGTGCCGAGCACCTTGTACGACTCGGACTCGTCGGCGAACCGCTCGCCGCGGGCGTTCACGAGGATCGCGCCGAGGTAGTTGGCGGTCAGCAGCTCGTGCTCGTCGTCCGTCGCGTCGGCGTGCTGGCCGTAGGTGCCCGCCACGTGACCGATGTCGGCGAGGCCCGCGCCCAGCATCCATGCCATGCGGAGCCCATCGCCGGTGTTGCCGACGCCGCCGTACGGCATTGCCGCGGCCTGGTCCGGTACGAACAGGTCAAGGAGCTCGCGAGAGCGCGAGAAGCCGCCGGTGGTGAGCACGACGCCCGCGTCGGCGGCGATGACGGCACGTCCTGAGCGGATGCCGGCCACCCGTCGCCCCTCGGTGATCAGTTCGTCGGCGGGGTGATCCCGGAGGATGACGGCGCCGGCGGCGAGCGCCTCGTTCTCGAGGTGCGCCAGCAGACGTCGGATGCGCACCAGGTGAGCGCGCGCGATCGTCATGCCGGCACTGACCTTGAGCTCATCCGTCCACGCGTCCGCGCGATCGATCGCCGCGACCGCGTGGGCCTGACCGGCGACGAGGGCTTCGAGCAGCGACGGGTCGGCGAAGCCACCGCCGGCGTCGACCATGTCCGAGAGGAAAACGTCGTCGGCGTCCTCGACTCCCGCCCGGCGCTGGACGGCGGTGCCCGACAGCGCGAACCACCCGCCGCTCATCGCCGAGCTGCCGCCGAGCCGGTCGCGCTTCTCGACGAGGGCGACGCCCAGCCCCCTCGCGGCCAGGCGCTCGGTGGCCGCCAGACCCGCGAGGCCTCCTCCGACGACGATCGCGTCGAACCGCCGCGTACGCGCTGCCGTCATCGGCCTTCCTCCGCCTCCGCTTGCGCGCCGGAGCGGAAGCGCGCGACGTCCACGGTCCGGCCGGTGCGCGCAGCGAGCGACGCCGCTTCGACGAGGGCGAGGGTCCGCGACGCGTCGTCCGCCGACACCACGGGCTCCGCCGTGCCCCGCGCGACCTCGACGAAGTGGTCGAGCTGAGCGGGGAAGGATCCCCGTGGCGCGTAGGGCAGGTAGGTGCGCGAGAGCGGCGAGTGCCAGTCCGCCGGCACCGACGGCGCGTAGGCGTACATCGCGAGATTCGGCACGGACAGCGCGGCACGTGTGCCGACGACGCGGTAGGCGACCTCGTCGGGCAGGAACGGGAAGGCGAGGGTCTCCTCGGTCGCCTGATCCCAGCCCCACGGCGAGACGCCGGCGTCGGAGGCGATCAGGCTTCCCAGGGCACCGCTCTCGAACCTGAGGCTCATCGAGACGGTGTCCTCGACGTCGAGGCCGCGGACATGCGAACTCCGCACCGCCTGGATCTCGGCGACCTCCCCGCACAGGTGCCGGAGGAGGTCCAGATCGTGCACGGCGTTGATGAGCGTGACGCCCGCCCCCGGCTCGCTGTGCCACGGCGCCTCGGTGAAGTACTCGGGCTCTTTGCGAGCCGACCAGAGGGCGCTGACGGCGACGATCTGCCCGAGCTCGCCGGCGCGTATCGCGGCGCGCGCCCGTGCGACCGCCGGATGGTGACGCCGGTGGTGCCCGACGAGCAGCCGCCCGTTCAGCCGTTCGACGGCATCGACGAGGCGGCGCGACTGCGCATAGGAGACGGCGACCGGCTTCTCCAGGAGCACCGCGACCCCGGCTTCGAGGCATTCGACGGCGGTCTCCACGTGCAGGGTGTTCGGGTTGGCGATGATGACCGCATCGAGCTGCTCGGCATCCATCATCTGCGCCGTCGACGAATACGTGGGGCACTCGAGCTCCGCCGGCTTCGCAGCGGGGTCGGCGACCGCCGTCAACATGGCTCCCCGCGCCGCGCGGATGAAGTCGACGTGCTGGCGCCCCATGAACCCGGCGCCGACCACGCCCATGCGAACCGGTGGGGCTGCGGATGCCGTCACGGAGCCTCCCTGCATCGTCGTCGCGGCGAGAGTCGGCCACGAGCGTATGGCACGATGGGCCGACGTGGGCGGATCGTTCCATTCAGCGGTGGGGCCCCCGCTCGGCGCTCCGACCTCATGTTCCATTCGCCGGGACATCGCTTTGCCGGCCGATCGAAGTCCGTAAGAGTCAGCACTGCCACCGGGCCGTACGTGACGGCGTGGTCGACGGGGAACTCGCAGCGCGATCAGAGTCGACCGCACGTCACGCACCGGCTACCGACTGACACGTCAGAACCCGCACGACGACGTGCGCACACCAGAGGAGAGTCCCATGAGCACAGCCCGCTCGAAGCGCCGCGGCATTTTCGCCGCGTCCGCGCTCGCAGCAACCGCTCTCGTCGCCGCCGGCTGCGCCGGCGGCGGCACCCCGGAGGGCACGAACACCGAGTCCGCGGCGGAGAACGAACCCGTCACGCTCACGGTCGCGACGAGCCAGAACGAGGAGACGCCGAACTACTACTGCGGCGTCGAACTCCTCAAGGAACGTCTCGAAGAGGCCGACATCGGCTTCACGGTCGACCTGTACCCCGCGAGCCAGCTCGGCCCCGACGCCGACCGCTTCCCGCTGGTCCAGGCCGGAGACATCGACATCGACCTGCAGGGTGCATCGGCGTTGAGCTCGACGTTCGAGCCGATCGGCGTCGTCGACGCGACCTACGCCTTCGACGACGTCGACCACGCGTTCCAGTGGATCGACGAAGGCTCGGAAGACCTGTTCACGTCGTTCCACGAGTCGACCGGCGTCAACATCGTCGACGGCTGGTTCTTCGGCTCCCGCACCTTCACCACGAAGGACGTCGAGGTGACCAGCCCCGACGACCTCGAGGGCGTGCCGATCCGGTTCCCGAACTCGCCGCAGTTCCTCGCCAACGCCGAGGCGCTCGGCGTGACGAGCCCGGTCTCGGTCGCGGTGGAGGAGGTTTACTCGGCGCTGCAGCAGGGCATCGCCGTCGGCCAGGAGAACCCGATCGTCGCGACGCGGTCGTCCAGCTACGACGAGATCCTCAACGTCGCGGTGCTGAACAACCACAACGTCGGCATCCACTGGATCCTCGTCAGCGACAAGACGTACGAGAAGATGAGCGACGAGCAGGCGGCACTGCTCGAGGAGACCATCCATGAGATCCGCCCCGAGAACGCCGCCTGCGTCGACGAGGCGACCGAGGAGATCCTCGACGAGTACCGCGCGAACGACGCGATGACGGTGATCGAGACGGAGGACATCGACATGGATGCCTTCATCAGCAAGTCGGAGGACTTCTTCAGCGGGTACTTCACCGGCGAGAGCCTGGAGGCCTACGAGGCCATCCGCGAGATGGCGGGCTGACCACTGCAACAAGAAGGGGGTGGGTGTGCGGTGCGCACCCACCCCCTTCGCGTGCGCTCGTGTCCCTTCGCTTGCGCTGGGCGGTCGGTGCGGCCGCGGTCCGCCGTCAGTGCGTCAGTGCCCCCGCTCCGCCGTGAGGCGGCGGCTGAGGGTGACGGCGGCGGCTCGTACCGCGGCCGCGACGCGGTCGGGCTGCAACGCGGCGGCGAGGCCGGCCACGCAGATCGCCGCGGTCGGCGCATCACCCGGAACGAGGATCGGACTGGCGACGGCGGCAGTGCCCGGCGCGCACTCCTCGTGCTCGGTCGCCACGCCGCTGCGACGGACATCGGCGAGCTCGCGCACGAGCGCGGCCTGCTCGACGATCGTGTGCGGTGTCCTTCTCTCCCACCCTCCGGCCGCGAAGCGCGTCACCGCCTCTGGAGGAGAGAACGCGAGGATGCTCTTTCCGAGCGCCGTCGCGTGCGCGGGCAGGCGTCCGCCGATCCGAGCCGGCGACGGCGCGGGAGAGCGCCCGGTGGACGGCGCCCGCAGCATCGCGATGAGGACGACGTCGGATCCGTCGAGCACCGCCAGCTGCACGGTCTGGGCCGTGACGTCCTGCAGCTCCCTCATGACCGGCAGCGCGAGCTGGCGGAGCATGCGCGGCTGCGGCACCGTCTGTCCGAGTTCGAAGAGTCGGACGCCGAGATGGAGCAGCTCGCCCTCCCGATCGAGGAACCGCTGGGCGACGAGGTCGGCGGCGATCCGTGACACCGTCGACTTGGGAAGATTCGCCCGCCGGGCGAGCTCCGAGACACCGAGCCCGTGATCGTCGTCGCCGAAGGCGTCGAAGACCGCGGTCACGCGATCCAGCACGCTGACCGAATCGGTCCAGTTCGCGGTGCGCATGCGCCTACGCCGCCGCCAGTCGGCGGGTGACCGTGCTGCCGGCGGCGCGCACCAGCGGCGAGGCCCGGTCCGGGTCCATCGCGCCACTCGGGCCGGCGATGGAGATCGCTCCGATCACGACGCGGTCGACGGAGAGCACGGGGCTCGCGACGGCGAGTATGCCGGGGTACGACGCCTCGACATCGAGGGCCACCGCCGCATCGCGCACGTGTGCGAGTTCTTCCCGGAAGTGGTCGGCATCGTCGTCGACGAGCGGCGCACTGATCCTGTCGACCACCGTGGGATCGGCGCAGAACGCCAGGTAGGCCTTGCCGCTGGCGGTCGTCAGCGCCGGGGATCGCATCCCGGCGCGGGTCGGCAGCATGGGCAGGCGCCCGGCCACGGCGGCGATGGACACCATGTCGGTGCCCTGCTGCACCCAGAGCCCGACACGTTCGCCGGTGGCGTCGCGCAGATTCCGCAGGACGGGGGCGGCGGCCGCGACCAGCCGGCGAGGCAGGCTGGCGCGCGCACCGAGCTCGAAGAGGCGCAGTCCGAGTGCGACGCCCTCCTCGGTGCGCTCCAGGTACCGCTGCCCGGTCAGCTCGGTGACGAGCCGCGAGACGGTGGACTTGGGCAGGGCGGTCCGGGCGGCGATGTCGGTGATCGTGATCGATCCGTCCGACTCCTTGACGGCATCCAGGATCGCGAAGATGCGGTCGAGCACAGAGACCGGCGCTCGCCCTCGCGAGGGAGTCGTGTTCCATTCGGCGAGACTCATCATCGAGTGTCCTCTCCCAGCAGGTTGAATCGTCGTCGATCGCCCTTGGCTTTCGAACGTACTAGTTAGTACACATCCATGCAATGCTCTAGACAGAATCATGCGGGCACCAGCGCCGGTGGCCGCAGGGAGGTGCCATGCGCACGTCGATCGCCACGGTCTGCCTGAGCGGAACGCTCGACGAGAAACTCGTCGCCGCGAGCGCGGCCGGGTTCGACGGCGTCGAGATCTTCGAGCCCGACCTCATCGCGTCGCCCCGCTCGCCGGAAGCCATCCGCGATCGCGCCGCCGAGCTCGGCCTGACGCTCGATCTGTATCAGCCCTTCCGCGACTTCGAGGGCGTGGGGCCCGAACTCCTCGAACAGAACCTCCGCCGCGCGGCGGCGAAGTTCGCCCTCATGAACCGCCTGGGCATCAAGGCGATGCTGCTGTGCAGCAACGTCGCGACGGCGCGCAGCGGCGACGAGCAGCTCGCCGCAGCCCAGCTCCGCCAGCTGGGAGATGTCGCGGACCGGTTCGGGGTTCGCGTCGCGTACGAGGCCCTCGCCTGGGGCCGGTTCGTGGACGGCTACGAAGCGGCGGCGCGCATCGTGCGGCTCGCCGACCATCCCCGTATCGGCCTGTGCCTGGACAGCTTCCACATCCTGTCCCTGGGCCACAATCCCGAGGCGATCGAGACCATCCCGGCCGAGAAGATCTTCTTCGTCCAGATGGCCGACGCACCGCTGCTCTCCCTCGACGTGCTCTCGTGGAGCCGGCACCACCGGCTCTTCCCCGGTGAGGGCGGCTTCGACCTCGGGACGTTCATGGCGCACCTGGTGCGCACCGGCTACGACGGCCCCGTCTCGCTGGAGATCTTCAACGACACCTTCCGCCAGGCCGACCCGCTGGCGACCGCCATCGATGCGCGACGGTCGCTGCGCTGGCTGGAGCACGAGACGGCTGCGGCCCTGGGCGCCCCTGCCGGCGGTCGCGCCGCGCGCATGTCGACGGCGAGCCTGCCGGCGGTCGATCCCCCCACCGACGTCAACTACGTGGAGCTGCGCACCAGCGAGGTGCCGGAGCTCCGGCGGCTGCTGAGTCAGCTCGGATTCCGACCGCACGGCCAGCACCGCACCAAGCCCGTGGAGCTGTGGACTCACGGCGCCGCACGGGTCGTCCTCGGCGCTCCGGACTCCGGCCGCCCGCAACCGACCGTCGCGGGCATCGGTCTCTCGGTCGGCGATCCGTCGCGCGCACTGCGCAGGGCGAGGGAGCTGTTCGCCCCCGAGGTGCCGCGCACCGAAGGAGAGGGCGACGAGCCGCTGGTCGGAGTGAGCGCTCCCGACGGCTCCGAGGTCTTCTTCGGCGCCGGACGAGGAGCGCAGCCGCGATGGGTGCGCGAGTTCGGCACGCCCGACGGGGACGACGCGGGCATGGTCGAGCGCGTCGACCACCTCAACCTCGCTCAGCCCTGGCAGCACTTCGATGCCGCGGTGCTGTTCTTCCACTCCGTCCTCGACCTGCGCACGGAGGCGTCGGTCGAGGTGGCCGCCCCCGTCGGCCTGGTGCGGAGCCAGGTGCTGCACAGCGCGAACGGCGTGCTGCGGATCGCTTTGAACCTGGTGCCCTCCGGAGCAGGAGAGGACGCGATCCTGCCGCAGCACGTCGCCTTCGCGACCGCCGACGTCCTCGAGCTCGCTCGCGCCGCCCGCGCGCGCGGCTTCAAGCCTCTCGACATCCCGTCGAACTACTACGACGACATCGAGGCGCGCTATCAGATCGACCCCGCGCTCCTGGACGACCTCCGGGAGCTGAACGTCATGTACGACCGCGACGAGGCCGGGGAGTTCCTGCACTTCTACACGCACCCGATCGGGACGGTGTTCCTCGAGGTCGTCGAACGACGGGGCGCGTACTCGGGATACGGGGCGCTCAACGCACCGGTCCGCCTGGCGGCGCAGTACCAGCACCGCCGTGCCGGCGAGGGAGTCCTCGCGTGACGGGGCGCGCCGTCGGATCGACTCCTCACCCGCCCCGCGACCGCTACCTCGTCGGGCTGATCGGCGAAGGCATCACCGCGTCGCTGACGCCCGCCATGCACGAAGCGGAGGCCCGCGCACTCGGCCTCGACTACGAGTACCTCATCTTCGATCTCCTGGAGCTGGGCCGTCCGGCCGAGGACGTCGGCGCCCTCCTCGCCGACGCGCGGTCGGCCGGCTTCGCGGCGATGAACATCACGCACCCGTGCAAGCAGCTCGTGCTCGATCTGGTGGATGAGCTCGACACGGATGCCGCGCACCTGCGCGCCGTGAATCTCGTGGTGTTCGACGCCGGCCGCCTGCGCGGTTACAACACCGACTGGCTCGGCTACCGCGACGGTCTCATCGCGGGCCTGCCCGGGGCGTCGTTCCAGCGGGTGGTGCAGATCGGCTGTGGCGGCGCAGGCGCTGCCACCGCCTATGCGCTCCTGTCGGAGGGCGCCGAACGGCTCGACCTGTTCGACGCCGATCCGAGCCGCGCGGACGAACTCGCGGCCCGCATGCGCAGCCGGTTCCCGACGCAGATCATCACGACGCTCTCGCCCGACGATCTGGCGTCCGCCATCGCGGGCGCGAGCGGGATCGTCCACGCGACGCCGATGGGGATGCTGCACCACCCCGGGATCGCCTTCGACCTCGACCTCCTCCGGCGGGAGGCGTGGGTGTCGGACGTCGTCTACCGGCCCCTCGAGACCGACCTCGTCCGTGACGCCGCGCGGCGAGGACACCCGGTGCTGGACGGAGGGCGGATGGCGGTCGGACAGGCATGCGCTAGTCTCCAGATCATCACGGGCATCCAGCCTGATCGCGACAGAATGCAGCGGCACTTCCGCGGGCTCATCAGTGCCGAGGAGCGGTCAGAGACGGGGAAGGGCGGTCGATGAGCGATCAGCTGAGCGAGGTGCGCGAGACAGCGACCACGGAGCGTGCGGTTCGCACACGGGACGACATCCTCCGGGTCGCCACCGCCGAGTTCGCCGCGAACGGCTACGCCGGCGCACGCGTCGACGAGATCGCCGCGCGCACGCGCACCACCAAGCGGATGATCTACTACTACTTCGGCTCCAAGGAGGGGCTCTACCTCGCCGTGCTGGAGCGGGTGTACGCGCAGATCCGCCAGGTCGAGCGCGGCATCCACATCGAGGAACTGTCGCCGGACGCGGCCCTGCGGACGATCGCGGAGGCCACCTACGATCACCACACGACCCACGAGGCGTTCATCCAGCTGGTCAGCATCGAGAACATCCACCGTGCCGAGCATCTGCGCCAGTCCGAGACCATCCTGCGCGAGAACGCCACAGCCATCACGCTCCTCGAGCAGGTCATCGAGCGGGGCGTGCGCGCGGGCATCTTCCGCGACGACGTGGACGCCGTGGACGTGCACATGATGATCAGCGCCTACGCCTGCTTCCACGTCGCCAACCGCCACACCTTCGCCGCCATCTTCGAACGGGACATGCTGGACCCTGACCTCCAGGACACCCACCGGCGCCTGATCGGCGACATGGTCGTCGCGACGATGACGGCTCGCCGCGGCGGCTGAGCGCCGAGGCGAAGGGTCGTCAGGCCGAGCCGGGTCGGAGCGACGCGAGCCGCCGGGTGAGGGTCGCGGCGGCCGTGCGCAGCGCCTGGGCGACCTGTTCCGCCTTCAGGTCGTCTGCGTCGCCCGAGACCGACACCGCCCCCGCGAGCGCGCCGCCCGGTGCCAGAACCGGGGTCGCCGTGCAGCACACACCGGTCGCGACCTCCCCCGCCTCCGCCGCGAGTCCGCCTCGCCGGATGGCGGTGAGCTGGCGCCGCAGCGCCGCTGGATCGGTGATCGTGTCCTCGGTCCACCACGGCAATCCCGCGGCGAGGACGTCGTCGATGTCCGACGGCGACGCGTGCGCGAGCACCGCCTTGCCGAGCGCGGTCGCGTGAAGGGGCAGCCTCGCCCCGGTGCGGACGGTGGACGGCTCGGGCGCGCGGCCGCGCATGACGGCGATGCAGACCACCTCGCCGCCGTCGCGGATGCCCAGGTGCACGTTCCCACCCGTCTGGTTGCGGAGGTCGGCCATGACGGGGAGCGCGGCGATCCTGAGCTCCCGCGGCTGCTCCGCGAGCTGGCCCAGCTCGAAGAGCCGCAGGCCCAGATGGATCAGCTTGCCGTCCCGTTCGAGGTATCTCTGGCGGATCAGGGTCGCCACCAGCCTCGAGACGGTCGACTTCGGCAGACCGGAGCGAAGGGCGAGCTCGGAGATCCCCATCCCCCTGTCGTCGCCGTCGAACGCCTCGAGGATGCACGTCATCCGGTCGAGGACGCCGACCGCGTCACCGGCGACGTCGGACATGCCTCAGGCCACCTGCAGGGCCAGCCGATGAGTGAGGGCGAGCGCCGCATGGCGCACGAGGGGCGCCATGCGCTTCGGATCCATGTCCGCCACGGGGCCCGCGACCGAGATCGCGGCCAAGGGCAGTCGCTCCGGTGAGAGCACGGGGCTCGCGACCCCCACGACGCCGGGAAAGGTCTCGCAGCGGTCGATGGCCACCGACTCCGCCCGCACGGCGGCGAGCTCCTTCTCGAGAGTGTGCCGTCGGTCGGCATCGAGACCGGTGATCACACTGCCGAGGACCCGCTCGTCGATGGTGAACGCCAGCACGGCCTTGCCGAGGGCGGTCGTCGCAGACGGCACACGCACGCCGGCGCGAGAGGGGACGGGCCGCAATCGGCCGCGTACGGAGATCACCGAGAGCATGTCGCGCCCCTCCTGGACCGCGACGTTGATGTGCTCGCCCGTGGCGTTGAAGAGCTCGGCCAGCACGGGAAGTGCGGCGGCGCTGAGCCGGCGGGGCGTGCTGGCTCGTGCGCCCAGCTCGAACAGCCGCAGGCCGATGGCGACTCCTTCATCGGTGCGCATGAGGTAGCGCTGGCGGACGAGGTCGCCGACGAGACGTGAGACGGTCGATTTCGGGATGCCGGTGGCCAGCGCGAGCTGAGTGATCGTCGTCGAGCCGTGCGACTCGCGGACGGTGTCGAGGATGGCGAGGATCCGGTCGAGCACAGACACGGGCTCGTCTCTGAGGGCGGATCTCATGTGTGCAGTATCCGTCGGCGCGATGGGCGCGGCAAGCGCCGGCGGCGGGACCGCGCCGATGGTTCCACCCAGTGGGACACCGGCCACCGGACAGGTCGCCCGCGTGACGAAACGGGGGCCCGGACGCGTCGTGACGACGTGTCCGGACCCCCGGCCCGCAGCGGGTGGACTCCCGTCCCCGCGGTCAGGTGGTGCAGAACGGCTTGACGCCCATGGCGCTCTCGATGCCCTCCATCACGTGCTGCTGGAAGAACTCGTCGCCGACGAGGGGCGCGTCGGTCCACGCCGCCACGTCGTGACCGAGGGTGGTGAGCCACGATCTGCCGCCGTCGTAGTACTGGCACCAGCTCACCGGGTGGGATTCGCCGTGGCCGGCCACTGTGGCCTCGCTGGTGGCCTGGTCGACCTCGAGCAGGACGTTGACGAAGCTCGGGTACGGAATGAGGTTGTACCACTCGTCCTTGAACGTCCACGTCTCCGGCATGAAGGACGTCGAGACGTCGCGGTTGTTGATCGTCTCGACCGTGCCTTCGCGGTTCGGCCCGTGGTTGTAGAAGTTGGCCCCGCCGAGCAGACCCTCGTAGTACGGCCAGTGATACTCGGCGCCGAAGGCGTTGTGAATTCCGACGAATCCACCCCCACCGCGGATGTACTGCATCAGCGTGGTCTGCGCGGTGTCATCGAGGGTGTCGCGGTTCGAGCCGAGGAACACGACTGCCTGGTAGTTGTTCAGTCGGCTGAAGCTCGCCAGGTCCTCGGTGTAGTCCACCGTGATCCCCCGTTCGGCCGCCCACGCGATCATCGCCTTCTGGGCGACGTTGTTGTCGTTCAGCGGTGGGTTGAGCCCAGGACCGAGCGCCGTGCCGAGATGGGCGTGACGCGGACCGGCGGTGCGGCTCCACACGAAGATGCGCTTCTCCTCGCCCTCCGTCCAGCCGTTGCCCCACTCGTGGTAGCACTCCGGATCGGTTCCCCGGCACACGCCGTAGTCCTTGATCTCGTCGAGGTAGATCTGACTGGCGGTGGCCGGCTGGCCGCCGAGGCCGTTGCCGTTGCCCTTGTCGGCCCCGGCCGCCGTCCCGGCGAGGACGATGCCGGCGCCCAGCGCCGCCGCAGCGACGAGCGCGACGCCGGAGCGTAGTAGCGATCTCATGTGATCTCCTTCGATCATTCGAGGTGGTCCTCGGGGAGTCGAAGCGCGATCGCCGCACTCGGCCGATGACGGCCTCCTGGTCCCGCCTGGGGAGCGGGGAACCCCCGGATCGACCCTCGGGTTGCTGCGAATGTAGGCGGCGCGCCACGGCGTCGGCAACGCGCGTTCCACCCAGTAAGCCAGCCGCCGCTGACCTGCGGTGACGGGCGGCGACTGCACAGGCGGTCGATCGCCGCAACCCCCTCCGGCCGCCGGCGTGGCTCGGGCTAGATTCGCGCCGACGACATGCCATGGGAGGTGCCGCTATGTCGCAACCGTCGCAGCAACAGAACGAATCCGCCACGCAGGAGCCCGCGCCGGCGGACACCGACGACGACTCGCTCCGCATCTTCATCGTGGGCCGCGAGATCGAACCACTGACGGATGCCGCCCTCGAGGACGTGCCCCCGATCGTCCGCCGCGTGCGGCGCAAGGACGAGTTCATCTGGCTGCATCTGCTCGACCCCGAAGAAGACACCGTGCGACGCGCGCGCGACGTGCTCGGCATCCATCCCACCGCCGTCGCCGACGTCGTCTCACGCCGGCAGCAGCCGAAGGTGCAGAAGTTCGACGAGCACCTCTTCGTCATGCTCTGGAACGTGCTCCACACGCCCGACGAAGCGCTCGTGCTGGGCGAGACGTTCCTCTACATCGGCGAAGACTGGCTGCTCACGGTGCAGCGCGGCAACGGCGGCGAGCCGCCCGATCTGCCGGAGCTGCTCGCAGAGGCCCCCGAGCATGCCCGGGCCGACACGATGCCGGCGGCGTACACGATCATGGCTGAGATCGTCGACGGCTATGCCAGCGCTGCGGCAGCCGTCGAGTCCGCCCTCGAAGAGCTCGAGGAGCAGGTCTTCAGCGAGAGCGAGCGCGAGGACCACCACCGCATCTACCGGATCCGCAAGGACATCGGCCGCGTGGACCGGGCGGTGTCGAGCATCGCGGCCGCGCTGCACGAGAGCACCCGGCATCTCGAGACGCTCACCGTCGGCAGCGAGCGCATCCTGCCCTACCTCCATGACATCCTCGACGACGCGGCCGGCACCGCCGCCCTGATCAACAACCAGAGCAAGGGCCTGGATGCGATCCTCTCCAGCTACGAGAACAACGTGGCGGCACGGCAGAACCAGGACATGCGCACCATCTCGGCGTTCGCCGCCCTCCTCGCGGTGCCGACCCTCATCGCCGGGCTCTACGGCATGAACTTCAAGAACATCCCGCTCGTGCAGTGGCAGTACGGGTGGATCGTGATCGGACTGACCATCGTCGTCCTCGATCTGGTGATCTACGGGCTGTTCAAGCGCCGCCGCTGGCTCTGACGGCCGGCGCCGTCACAGCGCCACCGGGATGTTCGACGTCAGGAGCCCGGCATCCACCAGGAACCGCTCGAGCACGACCGTGGCGACCCCGGTGGCCACCGAGTTGCCGCGCACCGTCGAGATCTCCAGCTCGACATCGCGTGCCGAGGCTCCGGGCGACTGCTCGAGCAGGTGCCGGCGCGTGGCCGGCATGAGGTGCTCCCCCAGTGCCCACGTGGTCCAGCCGGTGAGCGTCACGCCTTCGGGGTTGATCACGGCCACCAGGTCGGCGAGCGCCGAGCCGAGGTAGTAGGCGGTGCGGGCGATCGTCTCGGTCACGGCGGGATCTGGCTCAGGCCCGTCGGCGACCGCCGCCAGGGCGAGGATGAAGTCGTTCTGCATGTCGAGGTCGACGAGCGGATGCCCGGGGGCGATCTCGCGCAGCGTCTCCTGGATGCCGGGCGCGCCGATGTAGGACTCCACGCAGCCGCGCCGGCCGCAACGGCAGCGCCGCCCGTCGAGCACCAGCAGCGTGTGGCCCCATTCCCCGGCCGTGTTCGTGGCGCCGCGCAGGATGCGCCCCTCCAGCACGATGCCGGCGCCGACGCCGGTGCCCAGGTTGACCGTGGCGAGGCTCGAGAACCTCCGGCCGCCGCCGAGCCACAGCTCGGCGATCGCGATCGACTTGAGCGGGTTCTCGATCACGAGGGGCAGGCCGACGCGCTCCCGCAGGCGTTCGAGCTCCACTTTCTGCCAGGTCCAGTTCGGCACGACGACGGAGACGCCTTCGGGACCCTGGATGAGCCCGGGCAGGGCGATCCCGACCCCGAGCACCTCGCTGCGCGAGACGCCCGCCGCGTCGAGCAGATGATCCAGCGTGCGACCGATGCCCTCCACGACGGAATCCGGGTCGAGCAGATGCTCGTCGCGAGCGCTCTCGACCGAGAGCACCTCGTTCAGCGCCGTGTCGAACATCACCGCGCGCACGTACGTCTCGGCGACATCGATGCCGACCACGAAGCCGCGGTCGGTGTTCATGCCGATGAGCGCGGTCGGCCGCCCGATCCGCCCGGCCGCCATCTCCTTCTTCTCCTCGATGATCCCCTCGGCGAGCAGCTCGTTCACGACGGTGACGACCGTCGCCGGGCTCAACCCGGTGGACTGTGCGAGGGCGTTGCGCGTCGTCTCGCCGGCGGACAGCACGGCGTGCAGCACGTCGAGACGGGAGTCGCTGCGGATGTCGCGCGAGGTGCGCCGCGGCACGACCATGCCCGACGCGGACGTCGGCATGCGCACCGCCGGGTCGGGACGACCCTGGACCGGACTCGTCGACCGTGTCATGTGGAGCACTCCATTCGCACGTCGGGCAGGCCCGGTGAGCTCAGCACGACGGTCACTGCCCCACCGGACCGGACGAACAGGATCAGTCTCCCGTCGAGCGTACGACGCCGAGGGACGCTGTAGGCGGTGTCGTCGGTGAGATCACCATTCTCCAGCCCGAGCAGCTCCCCGTCGCGCACCTCGGCCGTCACGATTCGTTCGCCGCGCGCCACCTCGCCGTGCTGGTCGCGCAGCGCGCATTCGATCTGGAAGACATCGTCCGCGGCGATGCCCGCGTCGGCGCACCGGTCGGCGAGGCTGCCGGGGGCCCGCCAGAGGGCGGCGTCGAGCCGGACGGCCTCCCCGGCCGGCCCGAGCACATCGCGGGCGACGACCTCGCCGCCGCGCCGCGACTCCAGCACGAGCGTCCCGAAGGGCAGGGCGGTCGCGGCCGTCCAGTAGCCGTTCTCCTCGTCGCGGACGAGCGGGATGCCGCGCCCGTCGCACGTGAGGGTCAGCTCGTCGCCGTTGGCGAAGGCCAGCACCTCGACCGACGCGCCGGCCGCGAGCTCCCGTCCTCGTGAGATCGGATGCGACCAGAAGCTCTTGTCCTCATCGTCGGTGCCGGGCCGGACGGCGAGTCGGGCCACGGGCTCGTCGGACCACCAGCTGCGCCGCAGATGCCAGGTGTCCTTCTCGAATCCCGCGAGCGTCAGCAGCCCCGCCGGCGAGCCGTGCGACGGCCAGCCGCGGGTCTCGCCGAGGTAGTCGATGCCTGTCCAGAGGAACTGGCCGGCCACGTAGTCGTTGCGCTCGACGTGCAGCCAGTCGGCGTAGCGGTGCGAGTTCTCGCTGCCGACGAACGGCTTGTCGGGGAATCGGCGGTGATCGTCCTCGTAGAGATGCTCCTTGTAGTTGTAGCCGACGAGATCGAGGTCGTCGAGGAAGCCCGTCCGGCTCGACAGCTCGGGCAGTGCGGCCGCCAGCGTCACGGGGCGCGTGGGGTCGTTCCCCCGCACGATGGCCGCCAGCCGCTTCGCGATGGTCGTCAGACGGCGGATGTCGGGACGGTCGGGGTCGTAGAGACGCTCGGCCCGCGGCTTGCCGGCGTCGTTGTTGCCGACGGCCTCCTGGAAGAGCGGATGCGCGTAGGGGTCGTTCGGGTAGTCGATCTCGTTGCCGATGCTCCACGCGACGATCGACGGGTGGTTGCGGTGCGCTTCGACCATCGCCGACAGGTCGGCCTCGTGCCAGGCGGGGAAGTCGTGGGCGTAGCCCTCGTGCCGGGGCGGGTAGACGTTGTGCCCCTGCCACCACTTGTTCTTCGGGTTCTCCCACTCGTCGAACGCCTCGTCGATGACATAGAGGCCGAGGACGTCGCAGAGCGCGTACAGCTCGGGGCCGTGGGGGTTGTGCGCCATCCGCACCGCATTGCATCCCATGCGCTGGAGGGCGAGCAGTCGCCGCAGCCACACGCTCGCGGGCACTGCGGTGCCGAAGCATCCGGCATCCTCGTGCAGGCACACCCCTTTGAGCACGCGGCGTTCGCCGTTGATCGAGAAGCCGGTGTCGGGGTCGAACCGGAAGGTGCGGATGCCGACGGTCTCGACCGAGACGGCGCGCCGCGACGTTGCGACGCCCGGCCACTCGAGCGTGGTGGTGAGGCGGTGCAGCCGCGGGTCGTTGTCGGACCACAGCTCGGGATCGGTGAGCACCGTCGTCACCGCGGCGTCGGCCGAGCCGCCGGCGGGCACGTCGACCTCGGTGTCGAAGGAATGGACCCGTCCCGTCGCCAGCGACCGCAGCTCGTGGCGCACCCGCACCGCCGCCGGGGACGTCGTGTCGTTGACGACCGTCTGGACGACGCGGACGGCGGCCTCGGCGGCGTCCGCCGACAGCGTCGTGAACACGGTGCCGTGCTCGCCGACCCGCACCGGCTCATTGACCTCGAGCTCCACGCGCCGCGTGATTCCCGACCCGTTGTACCAGCGGGAGTCCGAGATGTCGGTGTGGTCGACACGGACGCTGACGACCAGGTCGTCGTCGGGCGCGTACGAGAGGATCTCGGTCAGGTCGAAGGAGAACTCCGCGTAGCCCGACGGACGGCCGCCGAGGTGGTAGCCGTTGACCCAGACGTCGGCGTTCTTGTAGACGCCGTGGAACACCAGCCGCACATGCTGCCCATCGGCCGGGCCGAGCTCCGAGATCCGCACGTGAGCCCGGTACCACCCGACGCCGCCGGGGAGGTACCCCGTGCCGCTCGAGTGCGCGGGCGAGAACGCCTGCTCGACGCTCCAGTCGTGCGGCACGACGACACCGCGCCACGACGCGTCGTAGTATCCCTTCGCCGCGGCTCCCGGGTCGTCGGCGAGCGCGAAGAGCCACCGGCTGATCGGAACTGTCTGCATGTGAACCTATTCCTCGTCTGATTCCTCGACCGCGACCGGCTGAGGTGCGTAGGTGTCGAACACCCGGGTGAAAAGGACGCCGGTCAGGAAGGCGATCGCGGCGAAGCCGATCGCGAGCCACAGCAGTCCGTACGCCGTCACGGCGGGGGAGAAGACCGTGACGACGATGGCGAGCCCGATGATCGCCAGGCTCATGATCGCCACCAGCGGATGCCGCCACGACAGCAATCGCGCGTTGCGCAGCACCTCCCGGATGGTGCCCTCGAAGTTGGCGAGATAGGGGAAGACGAACAGCAGGTTCACCGCGAACGCGAACGCCACCAGGTACCAGACGACCAGCAGGACGAGTTGCAGCCCCGCATCCAGCGAGCCGCCGGTGAGGACGACGTACCAGGCGCCGAGGGCGACCGCCACCAGGAGGAGGAGAAGCCCGAGCAGCGTCGCCTGGCGGAAGTTCTGCCGGAACGAGCGGAAGTAGTCGCGCGTCACCGCATCGCACTGGCCGCGCACGATCCGCATCACGGTGAAGTTCAGCGCCGTCAGGGCAGCGCCGAGCGTGACGACCGGGATCGCCGTCGCGATGAACACCAGGTTCAGGATCATCAGGTCCGCGATGCGAGTCAGGAACCGCATCGCTGCGGAGTCCGGTGCGAAGATGCCGCTCATTCGTACTTCCTCTTCAGATCGGTCGGGCGGGCCCACGCAGTGCGGACCCGCCCGACCGTGTCGATCCGATCCTTCGGGCTACTCGGCCCAGGCGTCGATGTCGGCCTGGATCGAGGCACGGGCGTCCTCGTAGCCGGCGTCCAGCAGCGCCTGCCGCATCTCGGCGATCGCCGCGGCCGGATCGTCGAACTTCCCGTACTCCAGCTGCGGGAGGTACTGCGAGAGCACGCCGCCCATCGCCGCCAGCGTCGGGTCGATGGCGTCCTTGTTCAGCAGCAGGGTCGAGTACGGATAGTCCTCGGCCACGGCATCCAGCCCGGCGTAGATCTCCTTGGTCGTGGGCGCATCGGTGACCTTCGTCAGCTCGAGCTCGTCCATGCGGCCGGCCCAGAAGTTCGAGCCCAGCGCATCGGTCGACGAGTCGTAGCCGTCGGGGTAGCCGAGCATGCCGTCGTCGGTAATGACGTAGTCGGTGCCCTCGATGCCGTAGTTGAGGAGGCGGTACGACTCCTCGTCGTTGCGGAGGAGGTCGTAGACCTCGAGCGCCTTCTCGGGGTTCTGCGAGTTCGCACTCACGGCCATCGCGCCGTGGGTGAGGATGTCCTTGAAGACGTTCCCGTTCTCCTGACCCCAGTAGAAGAACTTCGGGTCGGAGCCCTCCTGCTTCTTCGACATGTTGTCGTAGATCTGGCCGATGAAGGTCTGCGTGTGGTGCTGGTCGGCTCCCGACAGGCCGGCGTAGAACTCCTCGCGCGTGTCGCCGTCGTAGTTCAGCGCGTCTTCACGCCAGACGCCGATGTCGTTCCATTCCTTGGCGAGCTCGGCGGCTTCGAGCAGCTCGTCGCCCTCCATGAACCACGAGGTGACGGTCTCGGGGTCCGAAGCGCTCATCTGGAACGGGTAGTAGTTGCCCGAGCTGACCTGCTGGAGGTTCTGCAGGTCGGTGCGGCCCTGCATGTAGCCCTGCAGGGCGGCCTGGTTGTCGCCGGCGACATCCCACGGGTATGCCTCGGGCACGTTGTCCTTGACCCACTGGAAGTACGTCGTGAAGTCCTCGAACTTCGTGATGTCGCCGTTCTCGAAGCCGGCCTGCGTGGCCCAGTCGCCGCGGTAGAAGAAGCCGTGGTTCGTGTACTGGGTGAAGTTGTCCTCCGGGATGAAGTAGATCTGCCCGTCGTCCAGCTTCGTGAGGTCCCAGTGGCCGTCGGCGTCGACCTGTTCCCACGTCTTCGGAGCGTGCTCCTGGAGCATCTCCTCGGTGAGGGGCAGGAAGGCGCCCTTCTCCGCGTTCTCCCACGCGAAGAGCCAGTCGGTCGCCGTCGTGATCAGGTCGACGTTGGAGTCGCCCGACAGCAGCTGGAGGTTGTACTGGGTCTGCCAGTCCGCCCACTCGACGTAGAAGAGATCGAGGGTCGCGTTCGCCTCCTCGGTGAGGCGCTCGTTGAGCTTGTCGAGCATCGCCTCGAGACGCCCGTTGGTGGGCTTGTCGCCGAGCACGAGCATCGTGATCTCGGTGGGCGTGCCGTCGTCGTCAGCCGGCCCGGTGCAGCCGGCGAGGGCGGTCGCGCCCAGGCCGAGAACGACCAGCGCCGCTCCTGCCTTGAAGAGTTTCCTTGCCATGTGAGGCTCCTTCGGCTCTCATTACTCGGTGATTGCAGTGGTGTGTGCGCGCCTCAGGGAGGCGTTCTGGGGGGAGCGACCGGGCTTCGGCGACCGGTCGCACGACGTCAGCTGCGCGTGTCAGCCCTTGACGGCACCGACCGTGATGCCGCTGACGAAGTATTTCTGGACGAACGGGTAGGCGAAGAGGATCGGGACCGTCGCCACGACGGCGCTCGCCATCTTCAGCGTGTTGCTCGGCAGGTCGGTGATGCTGACGTTCGAGCCGGCGACCGAGTTGCGCAGGGCGTTGGCCGTGTTGATCACGTTGTAGAGGTAGTACTGCAGCGGCTTGAACTCGACCGTGCTGCCCAGGTAGAGCGACGACAGGTACCACTCGTTCCAGTACCCGAGGGCGAGGAAGAGACCGACGGTCGCGAGGGCCGGCTTCATCATCGGCAGCGCGAGCTGGACGAAGATCCGGAAGTCGCCGGCGCCGTCGATCTTGCCGGACTCGATGATCTCGTAGGGGATCGTGCGCATGAAGTTCTTCATCAGGATGATGAGCCACGGCGTCATGAGGAGGGGGAGGAACACCGCCAGGTAGTTGCCCCGCAGCCCCAGGTCGCGGCCGATCCAGAGGAACGTCGGGGCGAGGCCGGCCGAGAAGAGGGTCGTGAAGTAGATGAAGAACGCGATGTAGTTGCGCAGCCGGAAGTCCTGCCGGTAGAGCGCGAACCCGGTCATCGCGATGATGAACAGACCGATCGCGGTGCCGGCGACGGTCATCACGATGGTGACGACGTACGAGCCGATGATCTGCCGGGGCGCCCGGAAGATGTACTCGTAGGCGGTGAACGAGAACCCCTTCGGCAGCAGGCCGAAGCCGCTCTTCATGATCTCCGACTCGCTCGAGAACGAGGCCGAGACGATCATGATGAAGGGCAGCAGGCAGAAGAGCACGAACACCGAGATCGACACGTACGAGACGCCCCGGATGACGTAGTCGCTGCGGTCGAGTCTGATGCGACGCGTGCGTTCCGCGGCGACGGCCTTGCGCTTTCGGGCGGTCTTGCCGAGCGTCTCGGTCACGGCGACCGCGCCGATGTCAGAAGAGAGCATAATCGGGGTTCATCCTCCGGACGATCCAGTTCGCCGTCATCACGATCGCGAAGCCGAACAGCGATTGATACAGGCCCACCGCGGTGGACGTCGTGAAGTTGTTCTGCGCCATCACCATGCGGTACACCGAGGTCTCGATGATGTCCGTCGTGGGGAAGAGCGCGGCGTTGTTGCCGACCAGGTTCCAGAAGAGCCCGAAATTGCCGTGCATGATGCCGCCCAGCGAGAACAGCAGCAGGATCACGAAGATCGGCTTGAGACTCGGCAGGATGACGTAGCGGATGCGCTGCCACGCCGATGCGCCGTCGATCGCGGCCGCCTCGAACAGCACCCTGTCGATGCCCATGATCGCCGCGAAGTAGACGATCGTGCCGTATCCGGTGCTCTGCCAGAGATGGACCAGCGTGATGATGAACGGCCACGCGCCGGGGCTGCTGTAGACCTTGACCGGATCGCCGCCGGTCTGCTCGAGGAAGCCGTTGAGCGCGCCGTTGTCGTAGTTGAGCAGGTTGAACGCGATGACGCCGACGAGCACGACCGAGATGAAGTACGGCAGGAACATGACGCTCTGGCTGATCTTCTTGAAGTACTTCAGCCGCACCTCGTTGAGCATCACCGCGAATGAGATCGCCAGGATGTTCCCCAGCACGATGAAGGCGAGGTTGTAGAGGATCGTGTTCCGCGTGAGCAGCCACAGCTGGCCGGACTTGATCAGGAACTCGAAGTTCTTGAAGCCGACGAAGGGGCTGCCGAAGATGCCGTCGCGGTAGTTGAAGTTCGTGAAGGCGATCCAGATGCCGGGCAGCGGCGCGTAGTTGAAGACCAGGAAGAACGCGATGGCAGGAACGCACATCAGCAGGAGCATCCTGCTCCCGGTGAGCTTCCGCCACCGCGACCGCGGTCGCTGGGGCACCACTTTCACAGACATCCGTCCGCCTCTTCGCGTTCGTGAAGTCGCCTCGTCGCGACTCGTCTGCCAGTTAACCTAACCATCGATATAACTCGGCGCGCCTCACGGTACAGCCCGCGTCGGGCCGACGCAAGCATGAGTTCGCGGGCTGTGGAGAACCCCTCGTGGACCTCGCGGAGGCGTCAGACGGTGCGGAGAAGCCCGCTGCTGCCCATCAGCCGCACGGGCACGAGGTGGATCGCGACGCGGGACGGATTGACGCGCGGTTGGCGGTAGCGCTGTGCATAGAGCTCGACGGCGAGGGCGACCTCGTCCGGGTCGTCGTGCACGGTCGCGCTGGCGGGGAACGCGAGCCAGCGGGCGCCGTCGACCTGGCTGACGGTGGCGGTGGGGTCGCGCAGGACGTTGCGCACCTTCTGGGAGTGGCGCGACGTGATGATGCGCAGCACGCCCTCGTGCAGGGTGAAGCCCACGGGCACCGAGTGGATGCCGCCCCACGGCGCCATCGTGGAGAGCGTGGCGATGTGCCGTTCACGGACGAACTCCTCGCCCGCCTCCGACAGTTCCCGCACGCTCTCACGTTAGCCGCGTGCGGCGGGCCCGCGCGATCAGTGCGGTGCGATCGGCGCCCAGCCTTCGCCGCATGCGCCCCCGTCGGTCACCTCCGCGATCACGACCTCGCTGCCGTCGAGGCTGAGCAGGGGGTTGTAGAACCGCGAGATCTCCACGCTGTCGACCGGCACGTAGTGGAAGATGAGCGACCGTCGGAAGCGGTCGGCCGACCGGTTCGGTCCTGAGCCATGGACCATGCTGCCGTGGAAGAAGAGCACGTCGCCGGCGGTGAGCTCCGTCTGCACCGCCTCGAAGCCCTCGGGCAGCGTGATCTCGGTGCTTGTGAACGACTCCTCGGGGTCGGCCTCATCGGGGCAGACGATCTCATATCGGTGCGAACCGGGCACCATCTTCAGCCCGCCGTTCTCGCCGTCGCAGTCGTCGATCGCGACCCAGGCGGCGATGCAGGTCTCGGGGTGCGCCTGCAGGAAGATGTTGTCCTGATGCAGCGCCTGCCCGCGCGCGGTCGGCGGCTTGAAGTAGAACATGGACTGCGCGGCGTGCACCGGCCCCACCATGTCGGTCACGGGCCCGACGATGCGCGGGTCCAGCATCCACCGCCGTGCCAGGCGACCGATCTCGAGGTCCGTGCGCCGGTGCGGATGGATGAGCCGGGGAAAGCGCGCGAGAACGTCATCGGCCGAGATGTTGTCGTCGTGCCCGATCGTGCGATCGCGCTCGACCTGCTCCATGAAGACGTCGCGGATCTCGGCGACCTCCGTCGGGCTGAGGAGCCCGCGGACGTGCACGACGCCGTGCTCTGCGTAATCGAGGGCGAGATCGGGGGTCGGAGTGCTCGTGAGGGACATGGCTGCAACTCTTGTCTGCAGCCACCGCCGACGCCATGGGATGATCGGGCGATGACATGGATGATCCTGCTATGACAGCGCTGGCGTCTCGGCGTCGCGAGACGCCGCACCCGCACGTCGTACGCGTCGTGGCGGGGGTCTTCTCCGAGGGCGGCGAGTATGCGACGTGGCGCGAGCGCGGCACCTCGGACTGGCTTCTCATCCACACCGTCGCGGGGTCCGGCCGCGTGGCCGGCCCCACGGGCACGGTCCTCACCGGAGCGGGCGACACCGTGCTGCTGCGACCACATCAGCGGCACGACTACGGCACTGCGGCGACGTCGTGGTCGCTCGCGTATGCGCATTTCCATCCGCGCGCCGAGTGGTCGCCGCTCCTCGAATGGCCGGCGCAGGCGGGAGGCGTCGGCGTCGTGCACACCCAGGGCGAGGTGCGACCACGGATCCTGGCGTCCCTTCGCGCGTGTGCGCGGTCGTCGGCGGGGTCGCTCCCCCAGTCGGAGCTGTTCGCGATGAACGCCCTCGAGACGGCGCTGTTGTGGCTCGACACCCAGAACCCGCTGCGCGGCCGTATGGACGAACGGCTCATGCGCGTTGTCGAGCACATCGGTGCCGACCTCGCCGGCGATCTGGGCGTCGCCACGCTCGCGCGGATCGCGACGCTCTCGCCGTCGAGGCTCACGCACCTGTTCACCGCGACGCTCGGCATGCCGCCCCAGCAGTACGTGGAGCGCGAGAGGCTGACCCGCGCCGCGCACCTGCTGGCATCGACCGATCGCGCGGTCGGCGAGATCGCGCGTGACGTCGGCTGGGACGATCCGCTGTACTTCTCGCGGCGCTTCTCGGGGCTGCACGGCCTCAGCCCGACGGCCTACCGTCGGGAGCGGTCGGCGTCGGCCGGCCGCGGAGATCGGCGTGACGTGTGAGGCGCGGGAGGTGCCCGCGAATGCCGGTCTGACGGGAACGGATGCCGCGGGTCTATCGTTCTCGCATGACGACGACTCCCCCCGGGTGGTACGACGACGGCCACGGTGCGATGCGGTGGTGGGACGGCACCCGGTGGACGGAGCACGTCGCCGCGCAGGATGCTCCCCCGGCGCCTGCGGCTGACCCGGCGCCGGCGGCTCCCCCGGCGCCGGCGAAGTCGAAGCTGTGGATCGTGTGGGTGATCCTCGGCGTCGTCGTGCTCGGCATCCTGATCCTCGGGGCCGTTCTCCTCTCCCGGATCCTGAGCGCCGGTGTCGGGCAGGTCGGACTGTCCGGCGACGGCGGGCCGGCCGACGCCGACCAGCAGGCCGCCGTCGCGGCGGTCGAACTGTACGACGACGCGTGGCAGGACGCCGATTGCGAGGCCTACGTGGCGTCGACGACGGAGGGCTTCCGCGCGGAGTCGGGGCTCACGGACTGCTCGGCCTTCGAGAGCGAGGCCGAGGCGTTCGGGTCCGCGGTCGAGCACTACGAGGTCGAGGTCACCGACGTCCGGCAGGAGGAGGACGCGATCGTCGTGACCACCACCGAGACCTATACGGCCCTGGTCGACGACAACGGCGAGCCGCTCGAGGAGCCGGCCGACGACTCGATCGACTGGGTGTACACCGTCGTCGCCGACGGCGACGACTGGGTCATCGACGACATGCAGTAGCTCCGGCGCCCGGGCGACGGTGGGCGGCCCGACCCAGCCGCAGGCATCGGTTCCGGATCCGTTGATGCCCTCGCCGCCGTGAAGGGCTAGGCTCCGGCCATGGGGAGCTCTGGGGGCTCGTCCGGCAGCGGCGGTGGCCGCGCCCGACGGCCAGCCGAAACGGTCGGCGCGGCGGTGCTGACGGTGATCTTCGGCGCAGCCGCCATCACCTCGTTCCCCTCCACAGCGACCGCCGCGCCGTCTCCGTCGCCGTCGCACGCCGGCGGGAACGAGGCCGACGCCATGAGCGTCGTCGCCGCGTACGAAGAGGCCTTCGCCGAAGCGGACTGCGACCTGTTCGTGACGGCGACGACCACCGCGTACCGCGAGCGCATCGGCCTGACGGACTGCGAGGTCTTCGCGCAATCCGCCGCCGGCCGGGCCCAGGTCCTGGACTCGCTCGAGGTGACGCCGATCTCGGCCAGCGGCACCGGCCGGGGAACGATCGCCGCACGGGTGCACACCGAGGCTCGGAGCTACATCGACGAGAACGGTCAGCCGGTCGCCACCCCGGTGTCGCTGGAGGCCGACTATCGGTATCACCTCGTCCGCGCCGACGGCGCGTGGAAGCTCGATGCCGTCCACGACGTCACGGGCGGCCGCACCGAAGGCCAGCTGACCGCCGACGAGAAGCAGGCGGTCGCCCGGACGATGGCCGACTGGAGTGTGGCGTATTCATCCGGCGACTGCGCTGCTCTCGAGGCGTCCACGACAGCGGGCTATCGCGAGCTCATGGCCTGGACGGACTGCCCCGCGTTCGAGCAGTACATCAGCGACCAGAACGCCTACTGCCCGATGGACGTCCATCCCGAAGACATCCGGTTCCGCACCAACGTCGATCCGCACGTGGGCGAGATCATCGTCGACGTCGTCGAGGTGTGCACGCTCGAGGTCGACGAGTTCGGCGCGCCGCTCGATCCGCCGTACGAGGCGGGTGCGCCCTACCGGTACCACCTCGTCGACGAGGACGGCACGTGGAGGATCGCCGAGGGCGAGAACGGGGCGGCGGCAGAGGACGAGCCGTCGAACGCGAACGAACGAGCGGCGATCGAGACCATGCGCGCGTACAACGACGCCTGGCTCGGGGTCGACTGCGACGCGTACCTGGCGGCGACCACCGCTTCGTTCCGCACGGCGCTGAACACCAGCGGCTGTGCGGCCTTCGGCCCCGCGTCGCGCTCGTACAGCGAGTCCGTCGCCAACTTCGCCCTGACCCCCACCGACATCGAGCGGCCGTCCGCGAAGACGTTCGAGATCAAGTCCCACGAGACATACGACTCGCTGACGGGTGCCGACGGCCAGGTGATGGACGCACCCATCCCGGTCGACGAGTTCTGGGTCTACACCCTCGTGCTGGTGGACGGCACCTGGGTGATCACCGACGTCGTCATGCTGCTGTGATCCCGCGCCGGCGGCGTCACAGCATGTCGTCGTACCCCTGCGTGTGACCGACCTCGTCGCGTGACATGGGCGTGTCGCCGTGAGGGACGAGGCGATGCGCCTGAGCGACGATGGCCTGCACGGCACGGTGATCGACGAGTTCGTCGCCCGCGGTCGACTGCGTCTCGGCGTTCACGCGTGTCTGCCAGCCGATCGTGAGCATCGCCTGCTCGACTCCTCCGTGAGGCGCGCGATAGGGGATCTCGACGACGTCGACACGCTGCTCGTTCGAGAGTGCGATCCCGAGCCGCACCACCGCGTCGGCGATCCGGTCGCCGGTCAGGTAGGTTCCTGTCCCGTTCGTCAAGAGCTTCATGAGTACACCCGGCCTTCTGTGAGAACGCCGGGGTCCGGGGCGCGCGGTCAGTATACGCTTCGCGCTTCGGGGTGTCAGCGCGGTGTGCCGTCGCCGGTCGGGTCGGCGATGCGGAGCTCGCGATTGACCAGGCGCGCCGCGACGCTGCTCAGCGGCAGCTGATTGCTGCGGGCGTAGGTCCGGATGATCCGGAAGGCGTCGTCGATCGGCACGCCGTTCGTGAACGCCACGACGCCCTTGGCCTGTTCGATGACGATCCGCGACTGCAGAGCCTGCTTCAGCTGCCGTGCGAGCAGCTCCGACTCTCGCAGCGAGCGCTCGTGGAGGATGCCGATCGTGGCGACGTCGGCGAAGGCCCGTGCCGCGACCACGTCGAAGTCGTCGGGCGGCCCCTCCTCCTCACGCAGCAGGTTGAGCGCGCCGATGGTGGTGTCTCGAAGGCGCAGCGGCACGGCATCCGTCGCGCCGAAGCCGTGCGCGGTCGCGCTGTCGCGGAACGCACCCCACTTCTCCGGGACGGACGGGATCGAGGCGACCGACACGGCCGCCCCCGTGCGATAGCACTCGATGCAGGGGCCCGCCTGGGCACCCAGCTGCATGAGCTCCACCAGGCGGCTCGCCTCGCTCGTCGAGGCGACCACCTGCAGGTCGCCCTCATCGTCGGCCAGCAGGATGCCGGCGGCCGAGATCCCGAGCACGTCATGGCAGGCATCGACCAGAAGCTGAAGCAGATCGACCACGTCGTAGTCGTCGACCATCGTGTCGGCCAGCATGGCGAAGGTCTGGAGAATCCGGCTGTCGCGCGATGTCTTCGTCATGACTCGACCTCGATCCTGTCGTCGCGCCGCGTGAACCGCAGGCGTCCTGCGACGACGTCTTCCG
This sequence comes from Microbacterium sp. ZW CA_36, assembly GCF_044987475.1. Taxonomy (NCBI): domain Bacteria; kingdom Bacillati; phylum Actinomycetota; class Actinomycetes; order Micrococcales; family Microbacteriaceae; genus Microbacterium; species Microbacterium sp. ZW CA_36. The sequence continues at coordinate 63,502 of NZ_JBJDRL010000006.1, read as the reverse complement.
CGACGTCGGCCATCGACCTGCCGGTCGCGAACGCCTGCCCTTGGATCACGAGGCGCGCGTCGTCGGGCGACAGGTCGAGCTGTGCCAGGACGACGCCGGTCGCCTGGTGCACCACGCGGCGGGAGAGCGGCTGCTGCAGGCTCTCCTCGCGGGCCTGCTCGTCGAGCGCGAGGCGCAGCACGTGCCGGCTGATCACGTACGCCAGCGCGGCGGCTCGATGCTCGTGGTCGGGATTGAGGGCCATCGGCTCCCGCGAGTACAAGTCGATCGCACCGATGCGCAGCGCGCCGACGAGCAGCGGGAACGCGAACAGGGAGCTGACCTCCTCCCCCTCGAGAGCGCCGACGAAGGCCGGCCACCGCTTGCGGCCCTCGACACGAAGGAATGTCGTGCCCACAGGACGCGCACTGCGCAGGGCATCCCAGCAGGGGCCTTCGCCGAGATCGAACTGCAGCTCATCGAGGCGGGCGGCACGGTCGTCGGTCGCCGACAGGGTCTCGTTTCCGAAGACGTCCCCGAGCGTCGACACGGCCGCGCCCGTGATGGGGAGGAACTCCACGAAGGGGACGCTGAACTCCTCCGGCCGACCGCCGGACTGCTCGAGGTGCGCCAGCGCTGCGGCGAAGTTACTGTTCATCATCTGTCCTTCCTTCACGCTACCCGCACGAGGGGAGGCTGCCCAGCGCCCAGCGTCGAGGGGGCGCGAAGAAGCACTGATCGGGTGCATCCTGGCTTCAGGCGCATCGTGGGCCCGGTGGGGACTCGCTTCCCGCCCGTCGCCCTGACCCCAGCACCCGGAGGCGTCATGGGCAAGTTCATCTACGAGGGGACGGTCAAGGCCGACTTCGACGACCGCGTCCTGGCACATCTGATGGTGGTCATCAGCGCGAAGCTGCGCCGCGGCGAGTCCTTCTCGTTCAGCTGGAAGGACGATCCCAGCATCGGCAACGGTCGCATGACCGTCTGGATCCACCCCCACGCCGCGCTCGTCTACAAGTTCTACGGCAGCAGACAGCCGCCGATCAACCGGGCGTGGGTGGAGGCTCTCATCTACACCGCCAACTCGACGACCGGTCTGCACATCGTGCCCGAACCGCCCGACCACCATGAGGACGGGCCCGCCTGGCACCACGAGCACTGAGCAGGAACCGTCGTTAGCACGTGCCCCCACGGGGTGCAACGGCGTGGCCAGGACCGCGTTCCCCCGGCACGCTGGAGAACATGGTGTTCCTCGGATATCACGCCTCCCACGAGCAACTGCCCCCGTCGACCCTGCTCGCCGCCGTCCAGGAGGCGGAGCGGGCCGGCTTCGACGGCGCGATGTGCTCGGACCACCTCGCACCGTGGGGACTCGCGCAGGGCGAGTCCGGCTTCGCCTGGAGCTGGCTCGGCGCGGCTCTCGCCATGACGTCGTTCCCGATGGGCATGGTGTCCGCCCCCGGACAGCGGTATCACCCGGTCATCGCCGCCCAGGCGCTGGCGACGCTCGCGGAGATGTTCGAGGGGCGGTTCTGGTGCGCGCTCGGCTCGGGCGAGGCCCTCAACGAGCACATCACCGGCGATGCCTGGCCCGCCAAGCCGGAGCGGCAGGACCGCCTGTTGCAGGCCGCGGACGTCATGCGCCGGCTCATCGCCGGTGAGCGGGTGACGCACGACGGAGCGTTCCAGGTGCATGACGCCCGCGTCTGGTCTCGGCCGCAGAACCCGGCGCCGCTGCGCGCCGCCGCCGCCTCGGCGGAGACGGCGGCGTGGGCCGCCTCATGGGCCGACGGCGTCGTGACGGTCGGTCACGAGGTCGAGACGGTGGGGAAGATCCTGTCGGCATACCGGGATGCCGGGGGCACAGGTCCCTGCGCTGTGCAGGTTCATGTGAGCCTCGCCGACTCCCGCCCCGAAGCGCTGCGGACGGCGGCCGACCAGTGGCGCCAGGCGACCGTCGACCCCGCCCTGATGTGGGACCTCATGCAGCCGGAGGACTTCGACCGGCTCGCCGACCCCGGCGACACCGCGGCGCTCGAGCGCGGCATCCTCGTCTCCGCCGATGAGCGGGATGTCGCCGAACGCCTCGGCGCGCTGGTCGACGTCGGCGCCGACGAGCTCTTCCTCCACCCCGTCGGCAAGGACCAGAGCTCCTTCTTGGAGCGTGCGCGAGAGGGGCTCCTGGACGCGATCAGGGAGCGCGCGTAGAGCGAGCTCCGGCTCGAGCGGAGCATCGGGAATCAGGAAGGAGTGCACGATGGATGACTTCATCCCGGAGGAGGCCGGCCCCCGCCGTGGCGAAGCCGTGGTGTTCTGGTCGTGGATCACGGTCCTCGCCGTCGGCCTCGCCTACATGATCACGATTCCCCTGGTCGGACGGTGAGCCATGCGACAGCTTCGCGACAACGCCCTCAGCCTCGTGTTCGGCGCCCTGTTCGTGCTCGCGCTCGCGGGGCAATCCATCGCCGGCTGGTTCGAGAACAACGAGCGGCTGGCGCAGCACGGGATGCCGCCCGACGCGTTCGGAGCCTTCGTGACCTCGTCGGAGTTCGTCGTCGACGTCGCCGAGAACTGGCAGTCCGAGTTCCTGCAGTTCTTCCTCTTCATCGCGGCGACGATCTGGTTCGTGCAGCGCGGTTCGCCCGAGTCGAAGAAGCCCGGTGATGAAGGCCCCGGCACCGACGAAGAGCAGATGGTCGGTGAGCACGCGCAACCCGACTCCCCCTCGTGGGCTCGCTCTCGCGGCATCCGTCAGACGATCTTCTCCAACTCGCTGCTGCTCGTGATGGGTGCGGTCTTCGTGCTGTCATGGCTGGCCCAGTCCCTGGCAGGCACCGTCGTGATGAACGCGGAGAACGCCGAGCACGGACAGCCGCCCATACCGTGGGTGGAGTACCTGGGTTCGCCCGATTTCTGGAACCGGACGCTGCAGAACTGGCAGTCCGAGTTCCTGGCCGTCGGCGCCATGATCGCACTGTCGATCTTCCTGCGTCAGCGCGGCTCGAGCGAGTCCAAGCCGGTCGGCCTTGCGCACCACGCCACCGCGACGGAGAGCGAGTAGACCGCCATGGCGGTGGACGAACTGTGGCTCGTGCGGCACGGCGAGAGCGTCGGCAATGTCGCCGCCACGCAGGCCGAGATCGACGGCGTGGACCGGATCCCGCTCGACATCCGCGACGCCGACGTGCCGCTCTCCCCTACCGGTGAAGAGCAGGCGCGGGCGCTCGGCCGATGGCTCGACGGGCATCGCGACGACGTCGACCTCTTCTGGGTCTCGCCGTATGCGCGAGCACGGCAGACCCTCGCGATCGCGCTCGGCGATGCCGAGCGCGCCGTTCCCGTGACGGCCGACGAACGGCTGCGCGACCGCGAGCTCGGAGTGCTCGACCTGCTGACGCGCAGCGGCGTCGCGCGCATGCATCCCGAGGAGACGGAGCGCAGGCTCCACCTCGGCAAGTTCTACCACCGCCCGCCCGGCGGCGAGTCGTGGGCGGACGTGGCACTGCGCCTGCGGTCGTTCCTGCGCGACGGCCTCGAGCAGCCGGGGCGGCGCGCGCTGCTCGTCGCGCACGACGCGGTCGTGATGCTGCTGCTCTATATCCTGCTGCCGATGCGCGAGGAGGAGCTCCTCGACTTCGCGGCCGGGCACACGGTGCTCAACGCGTCGGTCACGCACCTCGTGCGAACCTCTGACGGATGGCGCCTGGAGACCTTCGCCGATGTGACGCACCTGCAGCGCGAGGGCGCCGAGGTCACCGTCCACCCCGGGAACCCCGATGTCGAACCCGAGTGAGCTCGTCACCGCGGCCGTGCTGCGGGAGTGGGGCCTCCCGGCGCCCGGCGACTCGAAGAAGAGCCGCGGCGAGATCGTGATCGTCGGAGGCGCGCGCAGCTCCCCCGGTGCCGTGATCCTGGCCGGCGAGGCCGCGCTCCGCGTCGGCGCCGGCCGCGTCGCCCTCGCGGTGCCGGGATCGATCGACGCCCACGTGGGCATCGCGCTGCCCGAGGCAGGCATCTACGCGCTCCCCGACGACGCCGACGCACCGCTGGAGGGACGCCTGGGGGAGCACCTCGGCTCGGCGGACGCGGTTCTCATTGGTCCGGGCTTCGACGATCCCGCGGAGACGCGGGCGACGGTGCTTGCCGTCGCCGAAACGGCACCCGCCTGCCTCGTGCTGGACGCGTTCGCGGTGGGAGTGCTGCCCGACATCGACCGAAGTGCACTGCCCGACACGCTGATCCTCACTGCGAACAAGGAGGAGGCGGCGATCCTCCTCGGCCGTCCCCTTGCCGACGCCGACGACCCCGCAGACCTCCTCGAGATCGCACGGCGATTCGACGCCGTCGTCAGCTGCTACGGGCTCACCGCCCACCCCGACGGCCGTTCCTGGCGGATCGATGAGGGTGGTCCCGGGCTCGGAACCTCCGGGAGCGGCGATGTGCGCGCCGGTGCGATCGCCGGCTTCGCCGCTCGCGGCGTCGAGCCCGAACGGGCCGCGGTCTGGGGCGCGTGGACCCACGCCAAGGCGGGCACGCGGCTCACCGAGCGCATCGGCCTCGGCTTCCTCGCGCGGGAGCTCGCGGCGGACCTCACGCCGACGATGAAGGACGTCCTGTCCGCGGGCGATTGAGCGGGCCCGCAGGTATCAGGGCCCGTCCGCGATCGACGTCGGCTGCCCGAGCGTCACGCCGTTCTCATTGAAGGAGTCGACGGCGAACCAGGTCGCCTGGTCGGCGTTGAGGGACGGCACATCGAGGTGGGTCCTGTCGTAGACCAGCCAACTGCGGTAGAGCTTGTCCGGGCTCACGCCATAGCGGATGTTGTACCCGTGGGCGCCGGCAGCGGCGTTCCAGGTGAGACGTGCGGTCAGAGCATCCAGACGCACCGCATCGGCCGCCACCGGAGGCGGTGCGCTGCCCGCTCCGCGTCCGAAGACGCGGAGTCCGCTCACCGCGAACGCGCCGCCGAAGGGAAGTGCCCGCGCGGTGACACGGATGAAGCGCAGCGGACGAGGCTCGTCCAGAACGATGAGCGCATGCGGACGGTCTTCGCCTGTGTCCGAACCGTCGAACAGCACGGTCCAGTCAGCACCGTCGCGTGATCCTTCGATCTGGACCTCGGCTGCGTCATGGGTCGGGTAGATCCCGCGCCAGGTGTGACCGCTGTCGGCACCCTCATCCAACCGCGGCGCGAGCTCGGCGAGCGCGTGATCAGCCAGGTTCACCTGGATGGCGCTCACCATCCGCTCCCCCTCGAGTTCGACCGAGAGCCATTCGCCGACGCCCGGTCCGTCGGATGCCCACCAGTTGCGCACGTCCTCGTTCACACTGAGGCCGGGCTCGTGCCCCGCCGCCGCTGACGATGCGAGAGTATGCGCCCGGTAGGAGAGCAGCATCCATTCCGGCTGCCGCTGCAGCCACGGATCGAACGGACCATCGGGGACGCGGAAGGGATAGTCGGCGAAGCTCTGGTTGCAGAACAGCACGCCATCGTCGTCGAAGCCTGCCGGGAAGATGCCGACGCGGCGCTCGAAGATGTCGTTCGTGCTGATGCGCATCGTGGCAGCGTGCCACCAGTTGCCCCACTCGTCCTGGAACGTGCTGCCGTGGCCTGCTCCGGTGATGAACCCTCCCGGCTTGGACGAGAACGGGCTGTGCGGAGAGTACGTGAACGGCCCGAGCGGGGACTCCGCCGTGAAGTATCCGTCGGCGTAGGTGTTCCACTGTGTACCGGGTGCGGCGTATTGCAGGTAGTAGCGGGCACCGACGCGGGTCATCCACGCACCTTCGAGGTACGGCGAAGTCCCCATGAACTGCGCAGTCAGCCGCTCCCGCTCGGTGGTCGGCTCCGGGATGACGTAGTCCTCGCCCGTCTGCTCCCAGCCACGTCGGGACACATCGGAGGCGACCAGCGCTGTCGGCTCGCCGATGGGCGTCAGGTCTCGGTCGAGTTCGACGCCGTAGAGAGGCTGCACGTTGTCGCATCCCCAGTAGAGGTAGATCCGGCCATCGTCGTCCTGGAAGATGCTCGGGTCCCAGAACGGGAAGGTGCCGGGCGACACCTGAGTGAAGTCGTCGCCGAGCGGATCGCGGCTTCGGAAGAAGGGCGAGTTCCCGTTCTTCCGCGAAGCGCTGATGACCAGAGCACCGTCGATCTCGCGTACATCCGGCGCGTAGTCGAAAGGGGGGAGCCTGTCGGTGGGCCGGTAGGTCCAGTCGATCAGATTCTCCGAGTACCAGAACCCGCGCGACATCGACGCGAAGAGCAGGTACCGGCCGCCGTATCGGACGATCGACGGATCGGCAGCCTCCCGATGCACGCTCCGCCGCGCGCCGCCGAGATCGATACCGCCGACGACGCCCGAGAATCTCACCTCCTGGTAGCGGTACTCGATGTCCAGGGGGTTGCAGATCGCTCGGCCCGTCACCGTCATTCCACTCTCTCTTGTCGTCATCCCTCAGGTGAGCAGGCCGCTCATCTGCTTGGCGATCATCGTGGTCGCCATCTTCGGGTTGAGCCGCGACAGCTTGTCCATCGCCGCTGCGTCCGCGCCGATGGTGGCCCGGAACCTGCCTCTGCGGATGGCGTCCACGATGACTTCCGCCGCCTTCTGAGGACTCGTGGTCTTATACGCCGACGTCTCGCCTGCTGCGCCTTCCGTGCCGAGCGAGACGCCCGAGTTCGCGGCGATCGCCGTCGCGATGGCCCCCGGGAACACGACCGTGACGGCGACGTTCGTATCGCGGAGCTCGGCGAAGAGGGCTTCGGTCAGCAGCTTGACCGCCGCCTTGGATGCGCCGTACACGGCCTGTCCCGGCACCGGAGCGTACGAGCCCATGCTCGCGATATTGACGATCGCGGCGGCAGGCCGTGTCACCAGGATCGGCAGGAAGGCCTTGCACATGTTCATGACCCCCCAGAAGTTCACGTTCATGACCTTCTCGATCTCACTGAACGGCAGGTCGATCACCTTGACGAACTTCTGGATCACGCCGGCGATGTTGACGATCCCGTCGACCTGCCCGTGGATGTCGGCGACCGCAGCGGGCAGCGCCTCGACTGCCGCCCTGTCGGTGATGTCGACGACATGCAGCGAGAACCGCTCCCCTGCGCCGGCGATCGTGGCCGTCTCGAGCAGTCCCTGTTCGCTGAGATCGACACCCGCCACCGACGCGCCTGCGGCGAGAAGGCGCAGCGCGACCTCGCGCGCGATGCCGTTGCCGGCTCCGGTGACGACGAAGACCTTGTTCTGGATGTCCATGAGTGCGCGTCCTTTCGGGGATGTCAAAGCGCTGCCGAAGCCGGCGACATGCGTGTGAGGACCGCGTCCATCGTGCGCATGGTCCGGAGCGTCTGGTCGTGTGCGTGCCACGGGTGCTCGATCAGCCCGTCGTCGAGGGCACGGGCGACCGCGTCGAGCATCGGCCGGTAGCCGTTGCCCTGGCGAGGGTGCTCGACGACCTCGGGGCTGCTGAAGATCCGCTCGACAGACCCGGCATGCACGCGAGCCATCGATCCCGCCCAGAACATCGGGGCGAAGGTGACCCAGCCGCGGTCGCCGCTGACTGTCGCCGAAAGATCGAGGAACTCGACTCCCGACCACGCGAGCTGCGCGAATCCGCGATCGAACTCCAGAGTCGCGTGTCCGTCGACGTCCGTGCCGTCCATGAACCGTCCGGCGGCATCGACACGCGTCGGGTCGCCGAGGAACCACTGGGCGAGAGTGATCGGATAGATGCCTCTGTCGAGGAGGATGCTGCCGCCCTGCGCGGGCGTCAGGGTGCGTCCGCGCGCCTGGAAGGGCGTACCGAAGCTTGCGCGCACACTGTTGACGTCGCCGAGCAGACCGTCGCCGATGCGGTCGATCATCTCGACGTAGAGCGGATTGAACCGCATCCACATGGCCTCCATCGCGAAGAGGCCGGCTGCGCGTGCGGTGGTGAAGATGCGCTCGGCGTCTGCGGCGCCGGTGGCGATCGGCTTCTCGATCAGCACATGCTTCCCTGCCGCCAGCGCCTCGAGCGCGATAGCCGCGTGGGTGTGCGCCGGAGTCGCGATGTAGACGACATCCACGTCGTCGCGCGCCAGCAGCTGGTCGCGTGAACTCGTGGCCGACGGGATTCCGTGGGCGTCGGCGAACGCCTGCGCACGCTCGGCGGTCCGTCCCCACACGGCCGTGACGGCACCGGGCGCGACGGCCTCCAGGTCGGCGACGAGGCGATCTGAGATGTCGCCTGTTCCGATGATCGCCCACCTGTGCATCGTCGCCTCCATGTTCGCGCGCCGGCTTCGTTGCGCCTTGGTTGGCAACCGGTTGTCAAAATCGAGCATACGTGATGTACTTGTCGCGCGACAACCCGTCGTCGCACGCACGACAAAGGAGTTCTGCCCATGGCCGCCCCCACCAGCACCGCAACGGTGCCCACCGAACGCCTGCCCTTCGGCAAGCTCGTCGCCTGGGCCGGCGCCGGCCTGTCCGCCGCGGCGAACTTCATCATCCTGGGCTACGTCGCCATCTACTGCACCGATACTCTGGGCCTGTCCCCCGCGGTGGTGGGCGTGCTCCTGCTGGTGAGCAACCTGTGCAACGCCGCCCTGGCCCTCGTCGCGGCGTACATCGTGGACCGCAGTCCCGAGACGCGCTGGGGCAAGGCCCGCCCTTACGAATTCGCGATCATCGGCATCTGGGCGACGACGTGGCTGATGTTCTCCACGCCGTCGGCGCTCGGCGAGACCGGCCGCATCATCTGGGTCTTCGTGACGTTCATCATGATCCAGGCCGTCTTCCGCACGCTGCTCGATGCGAACGACAACCTCTATCTCGCCCGCGCGTTCCACGGCCGCCGCGTCTACGCCAAGGTCACCACCCGTTCCGGCATCGTGACCTCGCTCGGCGCCATCGCCGTCACCGTCACCCTGCCGATGGTGCTGAACGCCGCGGGCAAGTCGCCGGAAGGCTGGTCGACGGCGATCGCGTGGTTCGCGATCCCGCTCGCCATCATCGGGATGTCCCGGTTCGTCTTCGTCAAGGAGACGCATCTGACCGCCGACGCCGGCTCTCCCCCCGTGAAGGTGCGCGACATCCTGGTCGCCCTCAAGGGCAACGCATGGATCTTCGCCATCGCGGCGCTGCAGCTCTTCGCGTCGGCGATCAACGGCGCCGGCGCCGGCGCGTACTACTTCCGCTACGTGGTCGGCGATCTGGGAATGCAGTCGATCGTCCTGGGCGCCGGCATCCTGATCCTCCCCAGCATCATCTTCCTGCCCGTGATCATGAAGCGGTTCGCGATCTCCCGCATCATCATGGCCGGCGCCGTCGCCGGCATGATCGGCTCGACCATCAACGCGTTCGCGGGCGCCAGCATCCCGGTGCTGATCGTCGGCGGGCTGTTCACGGGTCTCGCTCTGCTGCCGGTGAGCTATCTCGCCGCGGTGCTGATCCTCGACCTCTGCTCGTACAACGAGTGGAAGGGCAACCGCCGCCTGGAAAGCACCATCGGCGCGATCGTCGGCATCTTCACCAAGATCGGCGCGGGGCTCGCCGGCGCGTTCGTGGGGCTCGTCCTCACCGTCGCCGGCTACGACGGAGCCGCAGAGACGCAGGCCCCCGCCGCGAACTCCGCCATCGTCGCGCTGTACTCGTGGTTCCCGCTCGCGCTGTTCGCCGGCGTCTTCGTCGTCATGATGGTCTACGGCCGGTTCGACCGGCTCATCCTGCCCCAGGCCCAGGCCGAACTCGAGGCGCGAGGCGAGACCGCCCACCACGCCACCGAGCTCAGCCCCACCCCGCCGGTCATCGTCGGCGGCTCGGTCGGCGTCGATGCGCACGCCGAGCTCGAGCTCCTCGCCGCCGAGCGTCTGGACGCCCAGGCCGAGGCTGAAGTCTCGGCCGACGAGAAGAAGGCCTGAACGGATGCCGCGTCCGGCGATCTCCATCCAGCTCTACACCGTCCGCGATCACCTCGCCGACCTCGACGGCACGCTGGAGCGTCTGGCCGGGCTCGGCATCCGCTCTTTCGAGCCCTTCTCGCTGTACGACCGTGTGCCCGAGACGGCGACCGCGCTCGCTCGCCACGGACTCTCCGCGCCTACCGCGCACGCGCCGTTCCTCTCCGACGACATCGAGTACGAGGGGCGGCGCGTGGCGCTGCCGCCGCTCGGCATGACGCTGCAGGCGGCTCGGGCGCTGGGCGTGCACACGCTGATCGATCCGATGGTGCCCGCGGATCGCTGGCAGAGCGGCGCCGACGTCGAGCGGACCGCGGAGCGCCTGAATACGGCCGCCGCCGAGGCCGCCGCTGCGGGCGTGCGCGTCGGGTACCACAACCACTCGTTCGAGTTCCATCACCGCATCGGCGGCACGACGGCGTACGAGTACTTCGTGTCGAGGCTGGATCCGGCCGTGGTCCTCGAGGTGGACGTGTACTGGGCGGCGATGGCAGGACAGGATGTGCCGGCGCTGCTCGGGCGGCTGGGCAGTCGCGTCGCCGCGCTGCATCTCAAGGACGGCAACAGCATCCGCGATCCCTTCGGCGCCGGGGGCTATGCAGCGGAACAGCTCGACCAGAAGCCGCTCGGGCAGGGCATCCTCGACATCGCCGGCATCCTTCAGTCCGCTCGCTCCGTCGACTACGACGTCATCGAGTTCGACAATGTCGAGGGCGACGTCTTCGCGGCCATCGACACCTCTCTGGACTATCTGCGCGCCGCACGCGCCGGCATGCCCGTGACCGACTGACGAGTCGCTCTGGGGCCGCGAGGCCGTCGCCGCGGGCAGGACGTTTCGTCTCGCTCGTTCCTCGCTCGCTCAACGACCGGAGGCGCGGGGGCCGGTGCTTCCGCGGACCACGAGGGCGGTCGCAAGCAGACCGTCGTCGATCGCGTCGCGGCTCTCTTCGAGTCGCGCGAGCACCTTCTCGACCGCACGCTCGCCCGCGAGCTCGAGCTGCGCCTGCACCGTCGTCAGCGGCGGGACGATCAGCTCGCTGCCGAAGATGTCGTCGAAGCCCGCGACACTCAGCACGCCGGGGACGTCGATGCCGGCGGTCGCGGCGGCCTGCATCAGGCCGATGGCCATGAGGTCGTTGAAGGCGATCACGGCGGTCGCGCGGGCGGCGAGCACTCGACGGAGGACTTCGCGTCCGCCCTCGATCGTCGGGCTGTTCGGGCCGATCTCGACCACGCCGACGTCGAGGCGTTCGGCCGCGTCGAGCAGCGACTCCCAGCGACGTCGGCTGATCCACGAGGTCTCCGGGCCGGCGAGGTACACGATCGAGGTGTGGCCGAGCTCCGCGAGATGGTCCATCATCGCGTTCACGCCGCTCTCGACGTCGGGAAGCACCCCGGCGACGTCGCCGACCTGGCGGTTGATGAGAACCATCGGCTTGCGTTCGGCGAGCGCCGAGATCTTCTCGTCGGCGAGGCGCGTGGTGGCGAGCACGAGCCCGTCGACGCTCGGCAGCAGACGCGAGATCGCCTGGGCCTCGGCTTCACCCGACTCCTGCGACTCGGCGATGACGAGGGTGTAGCCCGCCTTGGCGGCCGCATGCTCGGCGCCCCGGACGATGCCGAACACCACCGGGTTCGTGATGTCGGCGACGAGGAGGCCGATGGTCTGACTGCGACCCGTCGGCAGCGCGCGCGCCATGGGGTTGAACTGGAAGTCGAGGCGCTCGGCCGCGGCGCGGATCTTCGCCTCGGTCTTCTCGCTGATGCGGCCCGGCTTGCTGAGCGCGCGCGAGACGGTGGAGGGATTGACTCCCGCGAGCTCGGCGATGTCGTAGATCGTCGCCGCACCGCCCCGGCGTTTGATCCGGGCCGCGAGCTCCGGGGGCAGTTCCTCCACCGCGACTCCTGTCGTCGATTCGTCAGCGCGCACGCGCGTCCATCCATTCAAGTGCAGTCTGCGCGATCTCGGCGACCGGCGCGTCGATGGCGATCTCGATGCCCGCCTCGTCCGGCTCGAGCGGCTGGAGGGTGTCGAGCTGCGAGCGCAGCAGGGCGGGGGGCATGAAATGGCCCTCCCTGCCCGTGGCTCGAGCCGCCAGAAGCTGCGGCGAGCCGGTGAGGTGCACGAACACGACCTCGGGCGCTGCGGCACGGAGCCGGTCACGGTACGACCGCTTCAACGCCGAGCACGCGACGACCGGCGCGTCGTCCCCGGCGAGCGTCACGGCGACGGCATCGAGCCACGGCCACCTGTCGTCGTCGTCGAGCGGTGTGCCGGCCGCCATCTTGGCGACATTGGGCGCGGGGTGCAGGTCGTCGGCATCGACGAAGCGCGCACCGATCGCCTCGGCGATGCGGGCCGCCACCGACGTCTTGCCCGACGCCGAGACACCCATGACGACGACGCGCGGGCGGGAGGAGGCATCCTCCCGCCCGCCGCGGCCGGTCATCGCGCTCCGCTCACCAGTCGTGGACGGTGCCATCGAGCAGACGGTTGTAGGGCAGATAGGCCTGCTCGTACGGGTACTTGCCCGCCTCATCGGCGTTCAGTTCGACGCCGAGCCCGGGGTTGTCGCCGGGGTGCAGGTACCCGTCGGTCCATGTGAACGACTGCTCGAAGACCTGGTCGGTCTTGGCGCCGTGCTTCATGTATTCCTGGATGCCGAAGTTGTGGATCGCCAGGCCCAGGTGCATCGCCGCCGCCATGCCGACCGGCGAGATGTCGGTCGGCCCGTGCATGCCCGACTTGATCTGGTACATCGCCGCGTAGTCCAGCGTCTTCTTGAGGGCCGTGATACCGCCCATGTGGGTGACGGCGCCGCGCACGTAGTCGATGAGCTGGTCGCGGATGATGTCCTTGAAATCCCACACCGTGTTGAAGATCTCGCCGATGGCGAGCGGCGTGGTGGTGTGCTGACGCACCAGGCGGAGTGCCTCCTGGTTCTCCGCCGGCGTGCAGTCCTCCAGCCAGAACAGGTCGTACGGCTCCAGGTCCTTGCCCAGGCGAGCGGCCTGGATGGGCGTCATCCGGTGATGCCCGTCGTGCAGCAGCGGCACATCGGGACCGAACTCGTTCCGCACCGCTTCGAACACGCCGGGCAGGTGGTTCAGGTACGCCCGGGTGTCCCAGTCCTCTTCCACCGGCTTCGCCCCGCGCCGGGCAGGCTCGTGGTCGTACCGGACCGTGGCGTCGCCGACGTCGGCGCCCTGCGCGGCGATCCCGTAGATCGCCTTGAGCGTCGGCACGCCGGTCTGCACGCGGATGGCCTTGTAGCCCTGCTCCTGGTGCGCCCGGATGGAGTCGAACAGCTCGGGCAGCTCCTTGCCCGACGCGTGCCCGTAGGCCATGAGCCCGTTGCGCGATGCGCCGCCGAGCAGCTGGTACACCGGCATCCCGGCCGTCTTGCCCTTGATGTCCCACAACGCCATGTCGACCGACGCGATCGCGGCCATCGTCACGGGACCCCGCCGCCAGTACGCCGACCGGTACAGGAACTGCCAGGTGTCTTCGATGCGCGAGGCATCCGCGCCGATGAGCAGAGGCACCACATGCTCGGTCAGGTAGGCGACGACCGCGAGCTCGCGACCGTTCAGCGTCGCGTCGCCCAGCCCCGTGATGCCGTCCGCCGTCGTGAGCTTGAGCGTCACGAAGTTGCGGTCGGGGCTGGTGACGATGACTTCGGCTCTGTCGATGATCATGATGTTCCTCCGGAGGGGTCAGGCGTCGGAGCCGGGCTTGCGGCCGTCGAGACCGCGCCAGCGACGGCGCAGCGCGAAGGCGGCTGACTTGGGCTTGCGATCGCGGGTGAAGACGCCCTTCTTGTTGCCGTCGACGCGGTGGATGCCGTTCGAGGTGGCGAAGTCGGCGAAGTTCCACACCTGCTCCCCCACGAACTGGGGGAAGCGATCGAACACGCGGTGGTACATCTCGAGCAGGTCCGACTGGTACTCCTCGGTCCACGCCTGATCCCACACCGAGTGCAGGCCGGGCTGCGTGTCGGCACCGTATTCGGTCATCATGATCGGCTTGCCGGTGCGCTCGACCCAGCCCTGGATGTCGCCCTGCAGGTACATCTCGGCGGTCTTCAGATCGCCCGTCGCGATGTACCAGCCGTAGTAGCGGTTCATGCTGACGACGTCGAAGAGGTCGACGATCTGGTCGTTCTTGAAGGTCGCGAACATCACCAGCGAATAGGTGATCGGGCGCGTCGGGTCGAGCTCGCGGGCGAGGTCCACGAGCGGCTCGAAGTACTCGCGGGCACCGTCCTCGTTCGAGGCCGGCTCGTTCGCGATGCACCACATCACGACGGAGGGGTGGTTCTTGTCGCGCCCGATGAGCTCGCGCAGGTGCTGGGCGTGCGCGGCGTGCGTGGCGGCGCCCGCGTACTGCTCCGAGAAGGTGGGGAACGGCGGCGTGCCCGACATCCCTCCCACGACGCCCATGTTGAGGCCGACCGCGGCCGTCTCGTCGATGACCACCACGCCGTGGCGGTCGGCGAAGTCGAGCACCTCTTCGGCGTAGGGATAGTGCGAGGTGCGGAACGAGTTCGCGCCCGACCACTCCATGAGCTGGAAGTCGTGCACCATGTAGGCGTCGTCGTGGCCCTTGCCGCGGATGGCCGCGTCCTCGTGCTTGCCGAAGCCGGTGAAGTAGAACGGCTCGCCGTTGATGAGGAACTCGTGTCCGCGCACCTCGACGGTGCGGATGCCGACGGCGACCGGGTACGAGTCGAGCACCTCGCCGCCGCGCACGGCCTCGACCGTGAGCTGGTACAGGTACGCCGCGCCCGGCTTCCACAGCACGACGTCGGCCACCGACAGCGTGCCCGCGGCACCGGTGCCCTCGGCGACGACCGCCCCCGTAGCATCCGCCAGCCGCACGCGGACGTCCGCGTCGCCGACCACGTCGACGCGGTAGTCCACCTGGCCCGTCGCGCCTTCGAAGCCGGTCACCACGGTGACGTCGTCGATGCGCGTGGCCGGCACCGAGTAGAGCCAGACGGAGCGTGCCAGGCCGGCGTAGTTGTAGAAGTCGTGGAAGTACGTCTGCGTCCGCTTGCCCGTCATCCCGACCTCGATCTTGCCGGGCGGGATGGTCTCGTTCGTGAGCTCGCCGCTGACGGCGACGGTCAGGCGGAAGGCGCCACCGGCCTGCACGCGGTCGGTGATCTCGACGTCGAACGGCGTGTAGCCGCCGACGTGCTCGCCGACCAGCTCGTCGTCCACGTAGACGCGCGCCGCATGGGTGGCGGCGTCGAAGCGGAGCAGGATGCGCTCGCCGGCCCAGCCGCGAGGCACGCGGACCTCGCGCTGGTAGTACACCCAGCCGACGTGATCGCGGATCTCGGCGTCGGTGAACAGGTCGTTGTAGCTGGCCGGCACGGCAGCCTCGAGCGGGCTCGTCAGCGGCGATGTCCACGGCTGCTCGCCGAGCCGCGTGTCGATCCCGAACCGCCAGACGCCGTCGAGGTTGACGAGTTCGCGGGTGGGGGTGGGCGTGGGCTTCAGCATCGATGGGCCTTCCTGCGCTGCGCTGCGGTGTACGGGTCTAGTAGATCAGGTTTGAGAGAGTAAGGCAACCGGTTGCCATCAGATGGTCTCGCCGGCGTCTGCCAGGAGCGTGCTTCCCGTCATCACCATCGAGAGGTCGCTCGCGCAGAACAGCACCACGCGCGCGATGTCGTCGGGCGTTCCGGTGCGGCCGATGAGGCTCTGCGACATCGCCGACGGCATGTTCGAGGGGTCGACGCCGGCTGCGGCCATCTGCTCCACCGCGGCGGCCGCCATCGCGATGTTGCCCTCGGTCGGCACGTAGCTCGGGGCGACTCCCAGAACGCGGATGCCGCGGGGCGCCAGCTCCAGCGCCAGCTGCTTGGTGAGCCCGCGCGCGGCGTGCTTCGACGCGACGTACGCCGACAGCCCCGGGGCGATGCCGCGGAAGCCCGCCGTGGAGACGACGTTGACGATGACGCCGCCCTCCGGCATGCGGTTCACCGCCTCACGCGCCCCGTTGCGCACGCCGCGGGTGTTGACGGCGAAGACCTGCTCCCAGGTCTCGTCCGGCATCTCGACGAGGGGCTGGCTCGGGAAGATCCCGGCGTTGTTGACCCAGACGTCCAGGCCACCGAGGGCCTCGACGGCGGATCGAGCGCCGGAGGCGACGGATGCCGCATCCGCGACGTCCATGCGGACGCCGACTGCTGCGCCGCCGAAGCGATCGGCGATGTCGCGGGCGGCCACGGCCGCATGTCCTTCGTCGAGGTCGGCGATCGCGACGGAAGCGCCCGCCTCGGCGAGGCGCAGCGCGATCGCCTTGCCGAGGCCCTGCGCGCCGCCCGTGACGAGGGCGCGGCGTCCCGCGAGCGAGAGGAGGTCGGAGAGCGGTGCGGACGAGACGTCGGCGAAGGGATAGGCCATGCGGTTTCCTGTCGGTTGGCGGGTCAGCGGATGCCGCGGACCCTGAGGGTGATGATGGAGCCGCCGACGACGGCGAGCGCGGCGGCGGTGAGGTACAGCGCGGTGAAGTTCTGCCCGCCCGACCCGATCGCCAGCACAGCGGGCGCGGCGAGCGGCGCCACGACTCCGGGGATCTTCTGGGCGAACATCGTGATCGCCATGTAGCGGCCGGCCTGCGTCTCGCGCTCGGGCAGCACATCGAGGACGAGTGCCTGGCCGACGGCCGAGAACGTCGCGATGCCCAGGGACGAGAGCAGCGTGCCGGCGATGACCAGCGGCAGCCCGTAGGCGAAGGCCGAGACGGCGCACCCGGCCGCGAACAGGAGTGCGCCGATGAGGATCAGCGGCTTGCGTCGCCGCAGCCGGTCGCTCAGCCATCCGCCGCCGATCGCACCGAGCGTGGCCGACACGATGCTGAGGCTGGAGGTCAGCGCCAGCACGCCGGCGACATCGGCCACCGGCAGTGCGAGGCGCTGCGCGACGAAGAACACCGAGAAGCTCGTGGTGAGGGTGAGCCCGAGGAAGAAGACGAAGCGCCCGAGCCAGTTCCAGGCGAAATCGGGCACCTCCCGCGGGCGGAACCCATAGCTGCGCAGGACTCCGCCCAGCGTGAGGCGGCTCTCCGGCAGCATCCCACGGCTGTCGGGCTCGCGGGCGAACACCACGAACAAGCCGATGAAGAGCGTGGCGATCGCGGCGGGAACCGCGAAGACCAGCAGGATGTCGTCGCGCAGCGGGCCGACGAGGACGATGCCGACGACCGGTGAGATCTGCATCATGAGACCGGTCAGCCCCGAGACGCTGCCGCGCTGGCCGGCCGGCAGGCGGTCGGCCTGCCAGTTGCCCACGGAGCCGGCCGCGGTCCCCCAGCCGACTGTCGACAGCACCCAGCCGGCGCCGAGCCAGACGAGGTCGGGTGCGAGAGCCATGACGGGGATCGAGGCGATGCCGAAGACGAGTCCGAGGATGGTGAAGGGCCGTCGGCGACCCCAGCGCGTGCGCGTCCGATCGCTCAGGATGCCGGTCAGCGGGGCGACGACCAGGGTCGCTGCCGACCCGATCCCCAGGATGTAGCCCAGGATGTCGGTGCGTCCGGGCGCAAGCTGATCGAGGCGGACGGCGAGCGAGTACGCCATGGGCACGACCATGGCAATCCCGCCGCCGAAGGTGGCCGCGACCAGCAGCACGAGCTGCCACCGGGGGACGCGCAGCAGGTCCGCGGCGTCCGCTTCCGAGCGCTCGCCGGGCCCGGCCGGGGGCTGCGGAAGAGCGACGTTCCCGGTGGGAACGCGCTCCTCCGCCGCCTCCAGCGCGTCGTGTGCGGAGACCGGCCGGACGCCGTCTGCGGGCGAGGGTCCGCTGCCGGCGGCATCGACAGCCACACTGGCTCCTTTCGTCCCCGAAGTCGGCTCAGGCCAGACCGTTGCGGCGCGCGATCTCGCCCAGCCAGCCGAGGCTCGGCTTCGGCGTGCGGACGAAGGTCTCGCGGTCGACGGCGATGAGTCCGAACGTCGGGCCCCAGTGACCCCACTCGTAGTTGTCGAGCAGGCTCCAGTGCAGGTAGCCGCGCACGTCGACGCCGTCGGCCATCGCCGCCTGCAGGCCTCGGAGCGCCGCATCCGTGTAGCGGATGCGCTGGGTGTCGTCGGCGGTCGCGATGCCGTTCTCGGTGATCACGATGGGCACGCCCTCCGAGACGGTCCACGCGTGACGGACGGCCATGGCGAGTGAGTCCGGGCGGTACGCGGTGCCGACCAGGGTGTTGTCGGGGTTCTGCGGGTGCGGCACGAGGCCGTTCGCGTCGACCTCCTGGCTCGAGTACGCCTGCACGCCGACGAAGTCGTCGCCGCGAGCACCCTCCCAGTAGATGTCCTCCTTGCCGTAGCGGATCTCCTCGAGCTTCTCCTCGCCGCCCGGAGACGCCGTGAGTGCGCCGGCCGCGATGGTCAAGCCCACCTTGGCGCCGGTCCTGGCGCGGACGATCTCGCGAGCCGCATGGTGGATGTCGACGAAGCTCCGGCCGATCTCGGGGTCGGCGTAGGTCAAGAACTCGCTGTGCGAGGTCTCCTTGCGTTCGGGGTCGCCCGCACCGTCGCTCTCGATCGTGGGGCTCTGCCACTGGCCGTCACCGGCCTGCTGCATGCGGCGCATCGCGGTCATGATCGCCGCCTGCATGTTCGGCTCGTTCATGGTCACGACCCACTCGACGCCGTCGAGGATCGTCGTCGCCTCGGTCGTGAACCGCTGGAAGCGCTCGGAGGCATCGGGTGCCGCCCACCCGCCGGCGGCGGCGAACCACTGCGGCGTGGTGAAGTGCTGCAGCGTCACGACGGGTGTGACGCCGCGATCGAAGCACGCCTCGATCACGCGGCGGTAGTGCGCGAGCTCTGCGCGGGAGAAGCGCCCCGGCAACGGCTCGATGCGGGACCACTCCAGGCTGAATCGATACGAGGTGAGGCCCGCGTCGGCCAGCAGGTCGATGTCTTCGCGGTAGCGGTGGTAGCTGTCGCAGGCGTCGCCCGAGGGCTCCATGCCTGGCATCTGCTGCTCGCGCGCCCACCAGTCGCTGTTGACGTTGTTGCCCTCGATCTGGTGTCCCGCGGTCGCCGCGCCCCAGAGAAAGCCGTCCGGGAAGTTCGTCATCGCACATCCTTGTCTCGCTCGAATGAACCGTCAACCGGTTGCCAGACCCCAGGCTAACATAG
This sequence comes from Microbacterium sp. ZW CA_36, assembly GCF_044987475.1. Taxonomy (NCBI): domain Bacteria; kingdom Bacillati; phylum Actinomycetota; class Actinomycetes; order Micrococcales; family Microbacteriaceae; genus Microbacterium; species Microbacterium sp. ZW CA_36. Next base: position 44,413 of record NZ_JBJDRL010000006.1, on the reverse strand, counting down.
AATTCGAAAGGTCTCACTAAATTGAGGGGGCGCCGATGGCGCAGTACGCGAAGACCGCCGAAGTCCGCCGCGGCATCATCGCCGCGTGCCTGTCGGCATTCGGCGACTCCGGATTCCACGGCGCGTCGATGGCCGAGATCGCCCGTCGGGCGGGCATCAGCCACACCGGTCTGCTGCATCACTTCCCCCGCAAGGAGGACCTGCTGACGGCGGTGCTCGACCTGCAGGACGAGCGCAGCGCGGCGTACCTGCGCACCCACTCCGCGCTCGCACCGGATGCCGATCCCCTCGACATGCTGCGAGGGATGGCCGAGACGCTGGTCGATCGCGACCGCCACGTCGGCCTCGTCGAACTCGGCGCCGTGCTCACCGGCGAGGCCACGGCACCCGGGCATCCCGCGCACGGGTATTTCGCCCAGCGCTACCGGAACGTCCGCGGGTTCATGACCCGGCTGTTCGACAGGCTGCACGAGGAAGGGCGGCTGTCCTCGCCCCTGCCCCCGGCATCCCTTGCCGCCATCACCATCGCGGTGATGGACGGCCTCCACACCCAGTGGCTGTTCGATCGCGAGGCGGTCGACGTCGAAGAGACGGTGCAGTCCTTCCTCGCGACGCTGGCGCCGGAACTCGCGAAGGACCTGCCGCCGTCAGGCTCGTGAAGAGAGCCCCCGGTACGCGAACCTGGTCACAACGACGTCATCGCGGGTCGCCTCGACGCCCACGACGCGACCGGTGAAACCGCCCGCCACCTCGGTGGCGAGATAGCGTCCGTCCACGCGCGCGAGTTCGACGAACTCGTCGATCGCGTAGCCGAGCCTGACGAGATCCGGGCCCCGCCGCGCCCCGCGCTCGGCTTCGAACTCCTCAGCGCGGATCTCGAGCGAGTAGGTGGAGCGGGGCGCATCGGCGCGGGCGAGGACTCCGTCGAGCGGGCCGATCACGCCGCGCACGACCAGCTCGTCGCCGATGCGCTCGATGCTCACACGATGCGCATCATCGATCCGGACGGACAGCGCGAAGTCGCCGAGCGCATCGGCTTGCGCCGACCACGTCTGATCGCGGACGCGGGTGACCAGCGGGCGGGCTTCTCCCGACGCACCACGGCTCAGCGTCACCCCGCCCTCACCAGGCACGGCGAACGACGCCGGCATGACCCCGGGCGCGACCCACCTCGCGTCCAGCTCGGCGCTCTCGAAGCGGTCCTCGAAGGCCGTGTCGAGCGCGGCGACGTCGAAGCGGCTCTCGTCGACGACGGGCCAGTCGTCCACCCAGTCGATGCCCGCGAGGAAGGTCTCTCGGCCGTTCGTGTGCCAACGGGGGAACGTGCCTCTGGGCCTGGTCCCCAGGAACACCATCGCCCAGGTGCCGTCGGCGAGCTCCACCAGGTCCGCGTGCCCCGTCGACTGGACGTCGGCGCTCGTGCTGCGATGCGTCAGGACCGGGTTGGCGGGCGAGGACTCGAACGGACCCTCGGGCTGTCGCGAGCGCGCGACGGTCACCATGTGACCGGGGCCCGTGCCGCCTTCCGCCACGATCAGGTACCACCAGTGTCCGCGGCGCACCAGGTGCGGCCCTTCCGCGTGGGCCCCTCCCGTGCCGGCCCACACCGTCTGGGGCTCCGACAGCACGGCGCCGCTGGCGGGATCGACTATCGCCTGGGAGATGCCGGGACGGATGACGTCGCTCCAGGTGATCCGGCACACTCCGTCGTCGTCCCACGAGAGGTCGGGATCGATCCCGAGGAGGCCCTCGGTGTAGACCGGCTCGCTCCACGGACCCGCGGGGTCGTCGGCGTGGACGATGAGCTGTCCTCGGGCGATGTCATGGATGTTCGTCGTCGTCATCCAGAAACGTCCGCCGTGGTGACGCAATGTCGGTGCATAGATCCCGCCGCTCGCCCCGGCGAGCCCGGTGCGCACGTTCAGCTGCGACGGACGATCGAGGACGTTCCCCAGCTGCGTCCACTCGACGAGGTCGCGCGAGCGGAAGATCGGCACACCGGGGAAGTACTCGAAAGAAGATGTGGCGAGGTAGTACTCGTCGCCGACACGGCAGATCGAGGGGTCGGGGTGGAATCCGGGAAGGATGGGGAGCTGCGTCATGTCAGGCTGTCACTACTCTCTCTGCCGTCACCAGTTTGCGACGTTCCTCACGCCGCTGCTGCTGAACCACCGGATCGGCGACGGGGGATGCCAGAAGCAGCCGTCGCGTGTAGTCGTGCTCGGGGTCCGACGTCACGAGGGCAGCCGGCCCGGTCTCGACGAGGTCTCCGCGGTACAGCACCGCCACGCGGTGGCTGATGTGGCGGACGACCGTCAGGTCGTGCGAGATGAAGAGGTAGGCGACGCCGGTCGCGCGCTGGATGTCGATGAACAGCTCGAGCACCCGCTCCTGCGTCGACAGATCCAGGGCGCTGACGGGCTCGTCGCAGACGATGAGCTTCGGCTTCGGCGCGAGGGCGCGCGCGATCGCGACACGCTGGCGCTGACCGCCGGAGAACTCGCGCGGGAGTCGCTCTGCGGCGTCCGCCGGCAGTCCCACCTGGTCCAGCAGCGTCCGCACCCGTGCCCGCGCATCTTTCGGCGTCGCGCCCTGCACGACGAGCGGCTCGGCGAGGATGTCGCCGACGGTGAGCGAGGGATTGAGGGAGGTGTACGGATCCTGGAACACCACCTGGATGTCTCTGGCCAGGCGCCGCCGCTCCCGTGTCCCCACTGCGGTGATGTCCTCGCCGTCGAAGACGATCCTGCCGCCCGAGGGCTTGACGAGCCCCAGCACTGCGCGACCGATCGTGGTCTTGCCCGAGCCGGACTCCCCCACCAGGCCGAGGGTCTCCCCTTCGTTCACGTCGAGCGAGACTCCGTGCAGGATCTCCACGGGCTTCGCCCTCCAGCCGCGGCCGGGGAAGCCGACGCGAAGGTCATCGATCTCGAGGAGGCTCACCGCAGGATCCCTTCCGCCGGCGCAGCCGCCGGCTCATCGGCGCGGACCGATCCGTCATCGAGGATCGCGCCGAGCAGCATCCTCGTGTAGTCGTCCTGCGGATTCTGGAAGATCTCGAGCGCGGATCCCGCCTCGACGACAGCCCCCTTCTGCATGACGACGATGCGGTCGCAGAGGTCCGCCACGACGCCGAAGTTGTGGGTGACGAGAAGTATCGCCATGTCGAGCTCGGACTGCAGATCGCGCAGCAGGTCGAGGATCTCGGCCTGCACGGTGACGTCCAGCGCCGTGGTCGGCTCATCCGCGATCAGGAGCTGCGGGCGACTGGCGACGGCTCCTGCGATCAGCACGCGCTGGGCCATGCCACCGGAGATCTGGTGCGGATACGAGTCGAACGTGCGCTCGGGATCCGCGATGCCGCACCGCTCGAGCAGAGCGAGGACGCGCGACTTCGCCTCGCGCTTCGAGACCCCGAGCGCGGAGCGCACACCCTCGACCAGCTGGGATCCCACGCGATACGAGGGGTCCAGGTTCGACATCGGCTCCTGGGGGATGTACGCGATCGCCTTGCCGCGCAGTGGCCGCATCTGGGCGTCGGTCAGGCCCACCAGCTCCTGGCCGTCGAACAGGATCGAGCCGCGGGTGATCACCGCCTCCGCCGGGAGCACGCCGAGCGTGGCGAAGGCGGTCTGCGTCTTGCCCGACCCGGACTCTCCGACGACGCCGACGACCTGGCCGCGCGCGACCGACAGGGACACCCCCCGGACCACCTCGCGCGGCCGGCCGCTCGGACCGCGGTAGGCGATGCCGAGATCGGTGATCTCGAGCAGCGCACCGGACCGCCGCGGCCGGACGTCGTCGCCGGAGGCCACGCGCTGGCCGGAGCCCACCTTGACCGGTGTCGGTTTGGAGCCCTCGAGGGTGTCGCGCAGCGCGTTGCCGAGGAGCACCAGGGACGCGGTGATGACGCCGAGCAGCAGGCTGGGCCACAGGAACTGCGTCGGAGCGATGTAGAGGTTGCGGAAGCCGGAGGAGATCATCGAGCCGAAGCTCGGGATCTGCAGCGAGCCGACGCCGAGGAAGGCGAGGCCGGACTGCACGGCGATGGCGGAACCGGCCATGAACGCGGCGGCGATGATGATCGGACCGCGGACGACGAAGAGCACATGGCGGCTCAGGATGCGCAGGTTGCCGAGGCCCGAGACCCGCGCGGCATCCACATACAGCTCGTTCTTGACGCCGACGACGAGGTTGCGGACGATGCGGTAGATGCCCGGAGAGAGCAGCACGCCGAAGATCAGCATCGTGAACCGGTAGTCGCCTCCGGTCACCGGCATGAGGATGATCAGCAGCAGGATGCCGGGGAAGGTCATGATGAGGCTGAACAGCCACTCCGTCGACGCCCGGGTGACCGCGCCGAAGTACCCGCCGACGAGGCCCGCGATCACACCGACCGTGAGCGCCACGCCCGCACCGATGAGGGCCGAGATCGCGGCCGTGTTGATGGAGTGCAGGAGGCGCGTCCAGATGTCGCGGCCGGATTCGTCGGCGCCCAGCGGATAGCCGGGGGTGCCGACCGGCGCATTGACCATCGAGAGATCGGCGTCGTTCGGCCCCTGCTGCGTCAGCACCGGGGTGAGGACCCCCATCAAGAAGATGAGCAGCAGGATGCTGGCCGTGATCACGAACTGCGGATCTTTCAGCAGGCGCTTCCACATCGGCGTCCGCGAGGCGGTCACCGCATCCTCGATGGCGACGATGAGCTCTGTGCTCGGCGTCGTCATCGCCTCCATCATGGGTCCACGGTCGTCGCTCAATGGACTCTCGCTTTCGGGTTCAGCCAGCCGTTGGCCAGGTCGGTGAGGAGATTGACCACCGTGACGAGCAGCACGCCGAAGGCGGTGATGCCCAGGATCACGGGGATGTCGCCCTGCAGGGACGCGTTGAACGCGAAGCTTCCGTAGCCGGGCAGCGCGAAGACGTTCTCGATGATGAGCGCACCGCCGAACATGGCGATGAACTCGAGCGACATGACCGTCAGCGCCGGGCTCGCGGCGTTCCGCAGGGCATGGCGCAGCACGATCGAGGTCGTCGAGGCTCCCCGGGTGCGGAGCGTGCGGACGTAGTCGCGGCGGAGCTCGTCGATCATGCGGCCGCGCACCTGGGCCGCCATGTTGGCGACGCCGCCGATCACGAGCACGATCACCGGGATCGTGATGCTGCGCGCCCACGCCGCCGGATCCTCGCCGGGAGGCGTGTAGCCGGTGGCCGGCAGCCACTTCAGCTGGACGGCGAAGATGACGACGAGCCCGATCGCGAGGAGGAGACCCGGCACGATGTAGCCCACCAGGGAGATCCCCTGCGACAGGCGGTCGGCGATGCCACCGCGGGAGGCCGCCCAGACGCCGAGGACCGTCGAGATGATGACCGTCAGGATCAGGGCCGGGATGATCACCGAAAGGGTGACCGCCAGTCGCTGCAGCACGGTGGGTCCGACGGGGAGGGAGGTGTACACCGACGTCCCCAAGTCACCGCGGACCGCGGCGCCGAGCCAGTCGAAGTACTGCACCAGCACCGGCCGGTCCCAGCCCTTTGCCTCCATCAGCGCCGCCGTCGCCTCCGGCGTGGCCGATTGGCCGAGGATCGTCTTCGCGACGTCCTCGAACGAGGTGCTGAGCAGCAGGAAGGTGATGAAGGTCACCAGCAGGATCAGGATCAGCCCCGCGCCGAGCCGGCGCAGTGTGTAGGAGATCATCGTCGTTCCCTGGGGTTGGCTCCGGGGATGCGAGCACGGCCCGCATCCCCGGATGGTCTTACTCGCTGACGCCGAACAGTCGCACCGTCGGTACCGAGCTGCGGCCGTCGTCGACCATCACGATCCCGTCGCGGCTCGCCCACGTGCCGCCGACGAAGACGATCGGCACTTCGAACGCCTGCTCGACGGCGTAGGTGTTGAGCTCCTGGTACGCCGGCAGCGCCGCTTCGAAGTCGACGGTCGAGTTGATCGTGCCGAAGAGCTCGTCGATGGTCTCGTCCGTGTACCCGCGGGGATTGGCGTAGCCGCTGGTGCTGTAGTGCGAGGCGGCATCGGCCTGATCCGAGTTGAAGCCCGTGATCTGGAAGCTGAGCGGGTAGTCGCCCGAGAGGTGCGCCGACTGCGCCTGCTGCGGCGGCACGGGCACCCACTCCAGAGTGAGCCCGACGTCCGCGAACGCCTGCGTGAGGGTCGGCTCGAGGGATGTCGACAGGAAGGTGCTCGGGATCTGGAAGGTCTCGCCGGCATGGCCCGCCTCCTCGACGAGCTCCTTGCCCTTCTCGGGGTCGTAGTCGTACGTCTCGTTGAGGGACTCGTCGTAGACCTGGCCGTAAGGGCTGAAGATCTGCTCCGTCACCATGCCCACGCCGCTGAAGATGCCCTTCAGGACGCCCTCGCGATCGATCGCGTAGTTCAGCGCCTGGCGCACACGCTCATCGCCGAGGGCCGGCCACTTATCGCCGCCGCGGTCCAGGATGTCGAGGTACGCGACGGCCTGCGCGTCGATCGGCTGCACGGCGTACTCGTCGCCGAGCTGACCGAGCAGCTGCGTCTGCACGGTGGCGGCGTTGATCTCGCCGGCCTGGAGTGCGTTGAACGACGCCGTCGGGTCCTGGAGCACACGGACGGTGAAGGTCTTGAACGGGATCGCGTCGGCGTTCCAGTAGTCGTCGCGCTTGGTGAGCACGTACGTGCTGCCGGGCACGGTCTTCGCGACGTCGAGCGTGAACGGGCCCGAGCCGACCGGGTCGGTGGCGGTGCGCTCGTCGTCGAGGGTCGCGGGGTCGCCGATGGCTCCGGCGCCTCCGGTCAGGTTGGAGAGGAACTGCGGGTCGAACGAGTCGAACGTCACCTTCACGGTCAGGTCGTCCTCCGCGGTGACATCCGAGACCGAGCCGTACTTCACCTGCACGACTCCGGGGGTCTCCTTGTTCCGCAGCATGGTGGCGACGACGGCGTCGGCGTCCACCGGGTCACCGGTGCTGAACGTCATGCCCTCGCGGAGCGTGAGCGTGAGCTCGGTGCCGTCCTCGTTGTACTCCCAGCTCTCGGCGGCGTTGGGGATGAGCTCGCCCGTCTTGTTCTCCTTGGCGAGGAGGGTGTCGAGGATGGACGACCACACGAACTGCTGCTGTCCGTCCACGAGCTGCGCCGGGTCGAGTGAGTTCGGCCCCGACACGGCCGCGATGGCGAGATCCTTCTCGGCGACGGGGCCCGCCGAGCCGGACGGCGCCGCTTCCGGCGAACCGCTGCAGGCGGAGAGCGCGAGTGCGGCGGCGAGCGCTGCGGCGCCCAACGCTGCGAACCTGATCGGCCGGCGGCCGGTACGGGGTATCGACATGATTCAGACTCCTTCGAATGAATTCTTCATGCAACCGCTTGTCACGAACGTCGTGATGGGGCGCATACTTGGGGCTGTGGGCCAGTAAAGCAGCATCTGTCGATTTTGACAACCGATTGCCAGAATGTGACAGAGCCGTTATCTCTGTGGATCCCGCGCGTTCAGAGGAAGGCGGCCCGGATGCCCGGCACCGACAGCGCCACCGACGTGATGAAATCCTCGTCCGCGGCCAGGGACGCACTCACGCCCGCGATGAGGTCACGTAGGCAGGCGACCCCGTCCGGCTGATCCAGCGAGACGAGCCACGCGGCGAGCGCGCCGGCGCATCCCTCCGCGGACCGCCCGGCGGCGCGTTCGAGTTCGGCGACGGGAACGATGCGCAGCCGGATCTTCGTCGCGGTGTCCGACGCGATCTGCGACAGCAGATGGGCGATGCGCGGGTTGGCGAAGCGCTCGAGGAGGGCGTGACGATACAGCCCGATGTCGAGCTGCACGGGGAGGTTGCGCTCCGCATCGTCCCAGAACCGCTCGACGGCGGTCCGGCACACCGGATCGCCGATCGCCTCCGACACCAGGCTGTGGCCGCGAAGCGGGCCGAGGCATGCCAGGATCGTGTGCGCCCCGTTGAGCAGCCACAGCTTGCGCGCCTCCCACGGCTCGAGCTCGTCCGTGAAGCGCGCCCCGGCTGTCTCCCACGCCGGCCTGCCGGCGGGGAACGCGCCCGAGAGCACCCAGTCGCTGAACGGCTCCGCCACGACGGGTACGGCATCCCCGTACCGCTCGGACAGGCGCGACAGCTCGTCCGCCTCGATCCGCGGCGTGATCCGGTCGACCGAGCCGGAGACGAACGACACGTTCAGCCGGCACCAGTCCGCCGTGCGGGGGACGGATGCCGCGAGCGCGAGAAGCGCCCGCGCCACATGCCCGCCGTTGTCGGGGATGTTGTCGCACGAGACCACGGCCAGCGGTCCCGCGCCGGCGCGCCGCCGCGCATCGAGCCCCGCGACGAGTCGGCCGAGCACCGTCTGGAGCCCGAACGCGGCTTCGGAGTCGCCGCCGGCCAGCTGCGCGAGAAGCCGGCGATCCGAGCGGACCAGCGGGTCGCCTCCGTCGGGAAGCCCGTCCGCGCCGGTGCGATAGCCGGCCTCGGTGATCGAGAGCGTCACGACGGCGGTCGCCGGAGCCGCGATGTCGGCGAGGAGCGAGGCGACGTCGTCGCCCGGATGCGCCCGCACGATGCTCTCGACGACCTCGTGGCGATCGCCGTCGGCAGAGCGCTCGACGAGCGTGTAGACCCCGTCCTGCGCGGTCAGCGCCGCGGCGAGTCCGGCGCTGCGCCCGGTGTAGGCGGCGATGCCCCAGTCCTCGGCATCGGCGGCCCGGCCGGTGTACCAGGCGGTGTGCGACCGGCTGAAGGCGCCGAGGCCCAGATGCACAATGCGGACGGGCGGCGCCGGCCGCGACCTGCGGAGGACGGCGGCCGTCTCGAGGTCGGTCGATGGACCCGTCACAGCTTGAACACCCGCTTCGGCTGGGGCCCGACGATGTCGTCGATGACCGTGCCCGCTGTCGCTTCGGTGATGCGACCCTCGCGCACGAGACGCGCCAGGAACGCGGCATCCGCTCGTCGTGCGGTGTCATGACGGGCCGGGATCGACAGGAAGGCGCGGGTGTCGTCGATGAAGCCCGAGCCCCGTGAGAAGCCGGCGGACTCGGTGACCGCGGAGCGGAAGCGAGCCATGGCGTCGGGTGCATCCAGGAACCACCACGGAGCGCCGATGTAGACGCTCGGGTAGAAGCTGGCCATCGGGGCGATCTCTCGCGAGTACACGGTCTCGTCGACGGTGAACAGCACCAGGTGGAACGACTTCTCGAGCCCGAAGCGCTCGAGCAGCGGGCGCAGGCCACGCACGAAGTCGGTACGGCGAGGGAAGTCGTGGCCGGTGTCGGCGCCGAAACGCTCGAATGTGGGAGTGCTGTGGTTGCGGATCACGCCCGCGTGCACGGTCATGACGAGGCCGTCGTCGACGCTCATCCGCGCCATCTGGAGCAGCATGTGGCCGCGGAACGCCTGGCGCTCGCGCGCATCGGCACGACCCGACACGGCCAGCTGGAAGAGCTGCGCTGCCTCGTCGTCGGCCATGTCTACCGTGGCCGGGTCCTCGATGCCGTGGTCGGCCGACGTCGCGCCGTGGCGGATGAAGTGGGCCCGGCGTGCCTCGAGTGCGGTGAGGTAGCCGCGGAAGTCCGTCGCCTGCCCCTCGCTCGCGAGGAGACGGGCGACGTCGGCCGCGAAGGTGGCAGAGTCCGGGTCGAGATAGCGATCGGGCCGGAAGGTGGGCAGCACCCGGCCGGGAAGCCCGCTCGCCGCGATCTCGTCGTGGAACCGCAGGTCGTCGAGCGGGTCGTCGGTCGTCGCGAGCACCTCGATGCCGAAGCGCTCGAACAGGGCGCGCGGCCGGAACCCGGGCGCGTCGAGCTTCTCCTGGATGCGGTCGTACACGGCGTCGGCGGTCTCGGCGGAGAGCACGAGGTCGATGCCGAGGACGTTCCGCAGCTCTTCGTCGATCCAGTAGCCGGTCGCCGTGCCGGCGAACACGGCCTGGCGCGCGGCGAAGAGCCGCCATGCCGCGCGCGGGTCGATGCGGTGGCCGCCGACGCCGAGCTCGGCGAGATCGATGCCCGACGCGTGCAGCAGCCGCGTCACATAGTGGTCATGGGTGACGAGCAGGGCCGTCGGATCGGAGAACGGGATGTCGCGGGCGATCCACTCGGCGGGCACATGGCCATGCGGCGAGACGATCGGGGCGGTGGCCACCCGCTCGTACAGCGCGTGCGCGATGTCGCGGGTGCGCCGGTCGCCGGGCAGCAGCCGGGAGGGATCGCGAGGCTCGGGCAGGTTCCCGTCCAGGGCCGCGTCAAATGGCGTGAGGGTGCTCATGCGAGGACCTCCGTCATCGTGGTCGCCGTGACGCGGCCGGGAGCGAGCTCCCGCTCCGATCCGTCCGGCAGCACCAGGGTGCCGTGCGAACCAGCGGGCAGGTCGACGTCGATCTCGAACCGGCCGTCGTCATTGCGCCACGACACGCTGATGAGCCCCTGCGGCGACTCGTGCGTGGTCTTCGCCCACGTGAGAGTGGGGTGCGGAGTCGGCTGCACGATCACGGACTCCCACGCGATCGAGCCGGGAGCCTGACGAAGTCCCGCTACATGGGTGTGGAGGAATCGCACCACCGCGCCCTTGCTGTAGTGGTTGAGCGATTCATGGGCTCTGCCCTCGTCGTCGATGCCGTCCCAGTCCTCCCAGATCGTCGTCGCGCCCTTGTCGATCATGTTGAGCCACGACGGCGAGGAGCGCTGCCGCAGCACGTCGTAGGCGACATCCGCATGCCCGCTCTCGACCAGCACCGGAAGCAGATCTCCGGTCGAGAGGAACCCCGTGCCGAGATGATCGCCCGCCTCGCGGATCAGCTCGACCAGGCGCGACGCCGCGGCGTCCCGCAGGTCATCGGGGATGAGCCCGAAGGACAGCGCCCGCACGTACGCGGCCTGGGTGTCGGCGACGGTGCGGCCGTCGCCGACGAGGAACTCGGTGCGCCACGCGTCGCGGACGCGCCCGGCGAGCCCGCCGTACGTGGCCGAGTCGGCGGAGCGCCCGAGGATCGCCGCCGTGCGCGTCAGCGTGTCCAGCGAACGGTAGAGGAACGCCGTGCCGACCTCGCCCTTGTCTGCCATGAACCAGGCCTGCGGGTTGTCCTGCACGGGGTCGATGAGCGTGCCGTCGGCGCGCTTGCGCTTGGGTTCGATCCATTCGCCCCAGTGGAACGAGCCGTCCCAGAGGTAGCGCTCGTGCGGCTGCGGCTCGCTGGACCGCTGAACGCGGGACGGATGCCGCGAGCCCTCGGCGGTGGCGAGCGCCCAGTGCACCCACCGCACCATGGCGTCCCAGTTCTCCGACAGCACGCCTCGGTCGCCATAAGCGGTGTACATCTCCCACGGCACGGCGGTGATGGCGTCGCCCCAGCCTGCGGAGCCCGTCATCATCGCGAACTGAGCGTCGGTGTGCAGCCTGACCCGCCTGCCGTCGGGCGAGAAGTTGGCGATCCGCCCGTCATCGAGCTGGTCGTCCCGGACCGAGCGGAGCCATTTGCGCGTGAAGCCGCTGACGTCGTACAGACGTGTCGCTGTGGGAGCGAAGATCTGGTAGTCGCCGGTCCAGCCGAGGCGTTCGCGGGTCGGGCAGTCGGTCGGGATGTCGACCGCGTTGCCCCTGAAGCTCCAGTCCGCGAGCGCGTGGAGCCGCGTGAGGTCGGGATCGCTGCAGTCGAAGGATCCGGTGCGGGGGAGGTCGGTATGCACGATCTGCATCTCGATGCTCGCCGCGTCGAATGCCGCATCCCGCGTGATCCGGACGTACTGGAAGCCGTGGATCGTGTGTCGCGGCTCGAACACCGCGCCGTCGCCCGCCGACACGACCTCGTCGCGCTGGACGAACACCATCGTGGCGTCGGGACGGTGCGAGTCGAGGTGCGACGTCGAGAGGTCACCGGTGGCGTCGCGGAACTCGCCGTACTCGAGCACGGTCATCGTGCCGGCGGGACCGAGGTCGCGCAGGGTGATCCACCCCGACGCGTTCTGACCGAAGTCGGCCAGCCATACGCCGTCGCGCACCGGTGTCACCGATACCGCCGGACGGGACTCGATCACGCGGATCGGCGGGGCGGGCGACCACTCGATCGGCGGCGCGTCGACCTGGTCCACGAGCACCGGCAGCGCGGGTCCCGTCGCCGAGGTGAAGTCGGTCGTCTGGCCGTCCATGAGGTCCGCCCGCGTGATGACGGTGGGCGCGCTGGTCCACCCGCCGTCGGTGCGGATGACACGGCGGGAGCCGTCCTCGAGGTCGATGTGCAGCTCGGCGCGCGCGCCGAGCACGCTCCCCCACTCGGCGGGAGTCCGGAACGCGCCGACCTGCCCGCGGTACCAGCCGTCCGAGAGGACGATCTCGAGCCGGTTGGCTCCTGGCTCCAGGCCGGCCGTGACATCGGATGCCTGCGCGTAGAGCGTGCGGTCGTACGAGGTGGCACCCGGCGCGAGTTCGGCGGTCCCCGCACGCCGGCCGTTCACGAGCGCCTCGTACAGGCCGAGAGCCGTGGCATAGAGGCGGGCGGACGCCACCCGTGCAGGAAGCTCGAACGCGACCGCGAGGGTGTGCCCCGGCCGGCGGCCGTACCCGGGGTCGTCGCCCTCGACCGGACTGATCCACCGCGCCTGCCAGTCCTGGTCGAGCAGGCCCACCTCGAACTCGTGCCACGGGGACCAGTCCGACACGGTGCCGGACGACACCCCGCGCACGCGCCACGCGACCCGTTCGCGGCTCTTCGGGGCGCGCCAGGGCCACTCGACGTACCGGCTGCCGGCGACGCGGGCGACCGGCAGGCTCACGTCGTCGACCATCGCCTCCACTTCGAAGCCGTCTTCGTCACAAGCGCCGACGGGGTCTTTCCACGAGAGGCGCGGCGCGACGCCGGCGACCGGGAACTGGTCCCCGCCGCTGTCGATCGCAAGGTCGTAGGGCGCTGAAGTCATCGTCGTCTTTCGTGGGATGGCACGGTCGGCGCGCTGCGGGTATTGCATGGCAACCGATTGCACAGTACCTCGCGCCGCTCGCCGTCGCAAGCCGCCGGCCTCTCGGCAGCGCGCGGAGCCTGTCGAACGAAGCCCCGCCGCTAGCTCACACGCCGTCCCGCAGCACGCGACCCACCGCGCCGAGGCCGATCTCGAGCGCATGCAGCTCTTCGAGCGACAGGTGACCGAGGACGTCGGCACCGAGCTCGGGTCGCGCGCCCATCACCCGCTGCACGACGGCACGGCCGAGGTCCGTGCTGTGGACGCGGCGGACACGCAGGTCGCGAGCGTCGGCCGCGCGTTCGGCGAACCCGCCGGCGACGAGCCGGTCGACGAGGTTGGACATCGATGCCATGGTCACGCCGAAACTCCCGGCGAGCTGGGCGACGCTCGCCCCCTCCTCGGTCGTGACGACGACCGACAGGACCTTCAGCTGCTGCAGCGAGAGGCTGCCCGAACGCAGCGGCTCGAGCATCCTCGGTATGGAGCGGACGGCGATCGAGATCGACAGCGCCTCGATCCGCTGGAGCACCGCTCGACGATCGTCGTCCTCCCCCATGCGCTCACGCTATCCCAGTGGACTCCCAGCCAAAACTACTTAGCCAGAAGCTAACCTTCTCGAGCAATCCGATCCACGGCTGTGTCGGCGCGAAGAGTGCGGCTGCTGTGCCGCCACCGTGCCCTGCCCGGTGTTCCTCGAGGCGCCGTCGCTGCGCCGACGAGCGAGAACGAGGATGATGACGAACACGCACGAGCCCACCGCCGAGATCGATCTGGTCGCCCTGCGCGCCAAATACGCGCACGAGCGCGACCGGCGGCTCCGCCCTGACGGCGCGACGCAGTACCGTCGGGCCGCGGGCGCCTTCGGCTACTACGCCGAAGATCCCTACACCGAGCGCCAGGAGCGCGCGGCCGTCACGACGCCGGTGGAGGCCCTGGTCATCGGCGCAGGATTCGGCGGACTGCTGACCGCGACCCGCCTCCGGCAGGCCGGCATCCGATCCGTCCGCCTCATGGACGAAGCCGGCGACGTCGGCGGCACCTGGTACTGGAACCGCTATCCCGGCATCCACTGCGACATCGAGTCGTACGTGTACATGCCGCTGCTCGAGGAGCTGGGATACATACCCGCCTGGCGCTATGCGCCCGGTGAGGAGATCCGCCGTCACGCCGTCGCGATCGCGGAACGATTCGACCTGTACCGCGACGCCCTCTTCCAGACCCGTGCGACCTCGCTCACCTGGGACGAGGATCTCGCGCAGTGGAGTGTCGAGACGGATCGCGGCGACCGGTTCCACGCCCGCCACGTCGTCGTGTCGTCCGGCACGCTCACGCACCCCAAGCTGCCCGGCATCCCGGGGATCGAGGACTTCCGCGGCCACACCTTCCACACCAGCCGCTGGGACTACGACTACACCGGCGGCAGCGCCGACGGCGGTCTGACGAAGCTCGGCGACAAGCGCGTGGCCGTGGTGGGCACCGGCGCGACCGGACTCCAAGCAGTCCCGCACCTCGCCGAGGCCTCCGGCCACCTCCTGGTGTTCCAGCGCACGCCCTCCACCGTGGACGTCCGAGACAACCGCCCCACCGACCCGGAGTGGGCGGCGTCCCTCGAGCCGGGCTGGCAGCAGGAGCGGATGGACAACTTCCTCGCGGTCCTCGCCGGCGAGCCGGTCGAGCACAGCCTCGTGGACGACGGGTGGACACGGACGCCGCACCTGCAGCGGCAGATCCTCTCCGGTGCCGTGGACGAGTCGCTCCCCCTCGAAGAGCGCCGGCTGCAGGACGAGCTGGCGGACGCGGCGACGATGGAGCGCATCCGCGCGCGGGTGGACGAGATCGTCGACGATCCCGAGACGGCCCAGCTGCTCAAGCCCTGGTACCGCTACATGTGCAAGCGGCCGGGGTTCAGCGACACCTACCTGTCGTCCTTCAACCGCGAGAACGTGACGCTCGTCGACACCGCCGATCATGGCGGCATCACCCGCATGACCGAGACCGGCATCGTCGTCGGCGACACCGAGTACGAGGTCGACGCCGTCATCTTCGCGACGGGCTTCGAGGCCGGCGTCTCCGGCGTGCTGTCGGGAACCCTGCCCGTGCTCGGGCGCGGTGGTCGTCCGCTGCTACACCACTGGCAGTACGGTCCGCGCACCCTGCACGGGTTCTACAGCCACGGCTTCCCGAACCTCTTCCACCTCGGGGCGCTGCAGAACGCCAACTCGGTGAACTTCGTGCACATCCTGCAGGACCAGGCGGAGCACATCGCCGCCGTCATCGCGCGCGGCCGTGCCGAAGGCGTCGACGTCATCGAGCCGACGGCGGAGGCGGAAGAGCTCTGGTGCCGCGAGGTCGTCGCGACCGCCAACGACACCAGTGCGTTCCAGGCGGAGTGCACGCCGGGCTACTACAACGGCGAAGGCACGCGCGCGATCACGGGCATGACCTACAGCCCCGGCCCGGTGGTGTTCCGCCGCCTCCTGCGCGAGTGGCGCGCCGGGTCGATGGCCGACGTCCTCGTTCGCGACGCTCTCGACGACGAGCTCGACGACCTCGACCGCGAGGCTGCGGCAGGAGTCGCGCGATGAGGCGGCTCAGCGTCGCAGCGCTCGCCGCGCTCACGCTCATGGGAGCCACCGGCTGCGCCGCGGCAGCGGACGCAAGCACCCGAGCGCGCCCGAGTGACCCGGGCGAGGCGCAGCTCGAGCGGCTGGTGCAGGTGTCCTCTGTCCATGAAGCGACCGGGATGACGCTCGTCGAGGGCCCCGTCATCGGACCCGACGGCGACCTCTACGTCGTCGACGTGACGGCGCCGCCGGGCGCCGCCAAGGTGATGCGCGTGGACCTGGAGAGCACCGAGGTCAGCACCGTGTACACGGACGACACCAGCGCCATCACCTCCGCCCAGTTCAGCCCGCACGACGGCCGCCTCTACCTCACCGACTTCCTCGGAACGATCATCAGCACCACCGCGGACGGAGAGGATGCGCGGACGTTCTTCGACGCGGAGGTCGAGGGTGCGCGCATCGCCCCCGACGACATCGCGTTCGACGAGGAGGGTCACCTCTACGTGACGGACTCCCAGGGCGCGCAGGCCCCGTACTGGCAGGCGAGCGGTCGCCTGCTCCGCATCGACCGCGACGGCGCGACGGCCACGGTGCTGGCCTCCGAGCTGCCCGCGCCGAACGGGCTCGCATTCACGCCCGGGGCCGACGGGCTGTGGGTGAGCCAGAACACCGGCAACCGGATCGACTTCCTCCGCCTCGATGCGGAGGGGACGGCCGTTGCCACGGCGCATCCGGCCGTGTTCGCGAGCGTCGGCGAGGCGCAGATCGACTCGCTCGCCACCGACGCGGACGGCAATCTCTACGTCGGCCTGCACCATCGGGCCGCCGTCCTCGTGTACGACGCACACGGCGAGCTCCTGAGGACGATCGAGGCGCCCGCCGGCGACGACGTGACGTCGGCGACCAACGTCGCGATCGTGCCGGGCGAGACCACCGGGTACGCGACGGTGAGCGGTCCGGGAGGCGGCTTCGTCTACACGTTCGAGGCCCTCGCCGACGGCATCCGGTCGTCCAACGGCGGCTGACAGCGGCTTGGAAGGGGGGTGCGCCGTCGCAGATCACGGCGGCGCACCCCCCTGAAGGCGATTCGACGACGCCCTGACATCGGGCGTCCGCGGCGAGGTTTGACAACCGATTGCCGCACTGTCAGCATCGGAACGACAGGGAGCGCTGTGCGCCCGACGACGAGGAGTGATGCCGCTGTGACCGACACGACGACGGAGCCGACAGGCGGACGCGTGCTGCCCACGGTGCGGCGCAACGGGGCGGCGACGCATCTCTTCGTCGACGGCAAGCCGTATCTCGCCCTCGGCGGCGAGCTGCACAACTCCAGCGCCTCGAGCCCCGAGTACATGGCGCCGGTGTGGGACCACCTCGCGTCGAACGGCGTCGGCACCGTCATCGGGACGGCGAGCTGGCAGCTCGTCGAGCCCGAGGAGGGGCGCTTCGACTTCACCGCCGTCGACGATCAGATCCGGCAGGCCGAACGGCGCGGCATCCGTCTCGTCCTCATCTGGTTCGGCGCGTACAAGAACGCCGAGTCGACGTACGCCCCGTCGTGGGTGCGACGCGACGAGGATCGCTTCACCCGCGCCGAGCGCGACCAGACCCAGCTGCTCACCGGGCGCTTCGCTCTCGACGCGCCCATCCTCAGCGTCTTCGACGAGCGGCTGCGGGATGCCGACGCCCGCGCGTTCGCGGAGCTGATGGCCCACATCGCCGAGGTCGACTCGTCGGGCACGATCATCGCCGTGCAGGTAGAGAACGAGGTCGGCCTGCTCGGGGACAGCCGCGATCGCTCCCCGCTCGCGCTGGCCGCCTGGAACGCGGCGGTTCCCGCCGAACTCCTCGGAGGACTCTCCGCGCTGGGCGACCGCATGCATCCCCACGTCAGGGCGGCGTGGGACCGCAACGGCGCCCGCACCTCCGGGACCTGGGCCGAGGTCTTCGGCACCGACGGCGAAGCGGCCGAGATCTTCATGAGCTGGGGCTTCAGCCGGTACGTCGACGCGGTCGCCCGTGCCGGCGTCTCGCGGCACGGCCTGCCGGTGTTCGCCAACGCATGGCTCGGCCCGCAGCCCAACGCCCTCGAGCCCGGCCGCTATCCGAGCGGAGGCCCGGTCGCACGGATGCTGGACATCTGGCGGATCGGCGCCCCGTCGCTCGCCTTCCTCTCGCCCGACATCTACGTGGACGACTTCGACGGCACGCTCGCGCAGTATGCGATCGAGGGCAACCCGATCTACGTGCCGGAAGCGAGACCCGACGCCGCACTCGCGTTCATCGCTGTCGGCGCCTACAAGGCGATCGGCTTCAACCCGTTCGGGATCGAGGACCTGCCGACGGGGCACGAGGTCTTCCGCGCGTACGAGGTGCTGAACGCCCTGTCGAGCGAGATCGTGCAGGCACAGGCGGACGACCGCATCCATGGCTTCCGGGTGAGCACCGGCGAGCAGCAGCAGGTCGAGATCGGCGGGTTCCAGATCACGATCAGTGGACCGTTCGACACGCGCGGCATCTTCGGCACCGGCACCGGCTCCAACGCCGAGGACAAGGTCGGCTACGGGCTGATCCTGCTCACCGGCGAGGACGAGGTCCTCGTGACGGCGACGTCGGCGTCGCTGTCGTTCACGCGTGAGGACGCGATCGTCGAGATCGACGAGCTCCAGGAGGAGGTGCTGCGGGACGGCGTGTGGGTACCCCGACGCACGCTCAACGGAGACGAGCGGCACTTCATGTTCTACGGCGACGGGCTCCGCACGGTGCGGATCTCGCTGCTGCGGCGCGCACGCTCCTGAGCTCGAGCGGGGCTCCAGGGCGCGGCCGGATCGATCATCGCGGAGCCCGTACGCGCAGCGCCCGGAAGTAGCGCCGCCGCGCCACGCGCTGCGCCACCAGCAGCGCTGGGTAGGCCGCCCGCCATCCCCCGCGCGGACTGGCGCGCGTGAGGGAGCGGACCGTCAGGATCACGGCGTCGCCGTCACGGTGGACGATGAACGCCTCCTCGCCGCTCACGGGATGACCGGGCAGTGTGCGGTAGGCGAAACCGATGCGGTCGCGCGTCTTCACCACCTCCACCACCTCGACGGGTTCACGGACCGCGAATCCGAAAGGATGCGCGGTGATGACCGGCCGGTCCCCCGCGGTCACCGCGTCGCCCGGCGTCACGGTGAATCCGCTCCGGGTCTTGATCCCCCACCGCAGCACCTCGCGGCTCGCCCAGCGCCAGACCTCGTCGCCGCGGCCCAGCTCGGCCGACCTCTCCCACCGGCGGAACCCGCCAGCCGGCCCCCGCCACTGCGGATCCGCGGGCCGGGTCAGCGACATCCCCTCGTCCCCGTCCTACGTCGACGGGCCGAGGACGAGGCGGGGCTCGACGAAGCGCTCCCCGCCCGTGGCAGCGGGTTCGATGACGTTGTCGGCTGCCACGCGCCCGACGCCGGTCAGGTCGAGGTCGACGGTGGTGAGGCGCCGGAGCTTCTGGTCGAGGATGACTTCCTCCCAGTTGTCGATGCCCACGACCGCCACGTCGCCGGGCACGTCGACCCCGGCGGCCTCCAGCGCGTCGAGGACGCCGAAGCCGATGTGGTCGTTGCCGCAGAAGACGGCGTCGAACTCGGTACCCGACTCCCGCAGCGCGCCGACCGCCTGCTCGCCCCACTCGCGGCGCCAGCTGCCGTAGAGCGTCGGCAGCGGCGGCACGCCCGCCTCGGCGAGCGCGCGGCGGAAGCCGGCCTCGCGACGTCGGACGGCGAGGTCGTCGGCATCCGACGTGACGTGGGCGATCCGGGTGCGGCCGAGGGAGATCAGGTGGCGTGCGGCGAGGTAGCCGGCCTGCTCGTTGTCGGGAACGAAGACCGAATCGTCGGGGTTGTCGGATGCCGCGAACGCGTACGTCACCGGAACCTCGAACTGGTGGGTGATGGACGGCGTGACCCGCCCGAAGCCCGCGCCGACCACGAGGAGCCCGTCGATGCGACGGTCGCGGAGGGTGCGGATGCTCTCGGTCATCTCGTGGTGGGCGTTGATGCGCCCGTCGAAGACCAGCACCGCGCGCTCACGACGACCGAGTTCGAGGATCGCCCCCATGACGACGGCGCGGGAGAACGTCGCGGTCGCCCGATGCGTCAGAAGGCCGACAGTGCGGCTGCGGCCCGAGGCGAACGACAATGCCAGCGCGTTCGGCCGGAAGTCGAGTCGTTCGGCCGCCTCGCGCACGCGGGCCTTGGTCGCCGCGGAGACGACGGGACTGTCGTTGAGGGCCTTGGACGCCGTCGCCTTCGACACGCCCGCCACCGCAGCGACGTCGCTCAATCGCACAGCGCGTTGCGTGACCATCTCGTGATCCTACTGACCCGAGGCCGCGAACACCGGGAGGTCTCGCGTGCGGTCGGCGCCGCCGGCGAAGGCCGGCTGCTCTTCGAGGAACGCCACCTGGCGCGGCCAGTGCTCCGCGCCGCCGCCCTCGTGCTCGTTGAACTCGAAGGTCACCATCTCCTTCACGGATGCCGCGTACGCGTTGTACGCCGCGAACACCGTCGACGGCGGGCACACCGGGTCCTGCAGACCCACCGAGAACAGTGCCGGTGCGCTCGCGCGTGCGGCGAAGGTCACGCCGTCGAAGTACGACAGCGTGCGGAACACCGCGTCGGTGCGACCGCGGTGGATCGCCAGGTAGCGCACGACCTCCTGATAGGGCTCGCGGCCGGTCATCCCGACGGCGCGGCGGAAATGGCACAGGAACGGGTAGTCCACGATCGCGGCGGCGACCTCGTCGTGAAGCCCTGCGACGGCGAGAGCGATGCCGCCACCCTGGCTGCCGCCCGCGATCGCGACGGCGGCAGGATCGATGCCGTCCAGGCCCCGCACGGCATCCACGCACCGCACGCCGTCGGTGAACACCCTGCGGTAGTAGTAGGTCGCCGGGTCCCCGACGCCGCGCGTCAGCAACCCCGGAACGCTGGGCTCCGACCCGTGCGGGTCGGCGGTGTCGGCGGCCGCCTGTCCGCGCGTGTCCATCACGATGTACGCGAACCCCGCAGCCGCCCACGTGAGTCGCTGCTGCGGCATCCCTCGCCCGCCGCCGTATCCGAGGAACTCGACGACCGCCGGGAGGTCGGCGCTCACCCCGGCAGGCCGCAGGTACCAGGCCCGCACGGGATCGCCGGCGAACCCGGGGAAGATCAGCTCGCGCGCTTCGAGGGCCCGCAGCGGCACGTCGGCGTCCGCGACGGTGACGCGACCGCCCGCCGCTCGCGCCTCTCCGAGGGTCTCAGCCCAGAAGCGGTCGAAGTCATCGGGTTCGGCGACGTCCGGCGCGAACCGGCGGAGCTCCTCGATCGGGAGGTCGAATCGCGTCATCGGGATGCCGCCGCCGGGGAGCCGACGACGTCGCGCGGTTCTGCATCCAGGGCGGTCGCCGCGGCGCCGAAGGAGAGGTCGCGGATGAGCACCGCTGCCCCGTCGGCGAGCGAGTCGTTGCCCGCCACTCCGACGGCCATCGCGCGGACGCCGTCCAGCCAGGTCGCGGCCTGGCCGAGAGGATCAGCATCCGTCCCGACGAGCAGGTCGCGCAGCAGGGCGTCGTCCGCACCGCCGTGCCCGCCGGCCGCGTGGGGGATCCGGACCTCGCGCGCCGCATCGAAGTGCCGCTGGACCATGAGTCGCTCGCCGACCGGACGACCGGTCTCGTCGGTGACGGCCTCAGGGCGCGCGCTCGGGTCGACGACGTGCTGCCGCCCGGTTGCGTCGAGCAGGATGGCGCCGCGCTCGACGACGGACAGCTCCGCGCGTCCCGCCGTGCCGTTGACGGCGACGGTGTACCCCTCCCACGGGGAGTGGGCGTTGAGCGCGTACGTCATGCTGGCGCCGCGAGCGTAGTCGACGATCAGCGAGAGGTTGTCTTCGATGCTGATGCCCTCGTCGAACACGTCCCGGTCACGCAGGTACCCGTCGTGCTGCTCCTGCTCGTAGTAGAGCCCCCGCAGCACGTTGTGCTCGCGCAGGTCGAGCGCGAACGGATCGCGTCGGGCGGCGTCGACCGTGCCGCGCTCGGGCCTCTCGCCCAGTCCGCGCCGCGCGGCGTTCTGCGCCCCGTAGAAGCGGAGCCCGCCGCTCGCGAAGACGCGGACGGGGAGGTCGGCGAGCCACCAGTTGACCAGGTCGAAGTGGTGCGACGACTTGTGGACGAGCAGGCCGCCGGAGTTCTGCTTCTGCCGGTGCCAGCGGCGGAAGTAGTCGGCGCCGTGCGAGGTGTCGAGCAGCCATTCGAAGTGCACCGAGGTGACCTCGCCGATCTCGCCGCTCGCGATGATGCGCTTGAGAACGGCGTTGCGGGGCGAGTACCGGTAGTTGAAGGTGACGATCACCGCACGTCCGGTGGCCTCGACCGCCTCCGCGATGCGGCGGACGCCCTCCGCGTCGGTGGTCAGCGGCTTCTCGACCACCACGTCGGCACCGCCGTGGAGCGCGGCGACGACGAGGTCGGCGTGGGCGAAGTCCGGCGCGGTGACGATGACCCGCTCGATGCGCAGTCTCTCGACGGCCGCCGTCAGCTCCGTCAGATCGATCCGTCTCGGTGCGGGGCGACCGGCGGCGCGGACGCGCTGTTCGTTCCAGTCCAGTCGTCCCGGGTTCGGATCCGCCCACGCGATGAGCTCGGCGGCGTCGGCGTAGCGTCCGGTCAGCGCGTCGATGTACATCTGCGCGCGGCCTCCGGTGCCGATGATCGCGTAGCGGGTCGGTGCGGTCATTCAAGGTCTCCCTGTTCGTCTGGCTGGGCACTCGGGCGCGAGCAGTCGCGCGCGGGGACGGGCACCTCGACGGTCGTGTACGACGCGGCGCGATCGGGCGCGAGGTACGGCACGTAGGCCGCGACCCGGACGCGTCCGGCATCCGTCATCGCCTCCGTGGATCGCAGGTCGATCACTCTCGTCGCGCCCGCGGGCACGCCGGACCGCTTCTCGTCGCCGAACGACGAGGTTGCACGGACATCCGACGCGAACTCGGCCGTGTTGCGCACCGACACGAGGTACTGCACGCGATCGCCGACGCACGCGGTGCGGACGGCTGCGTCGATCGAGGCGTCGTCGCCGGTGACCCGCTCGACCGCGACCGTGTAGGTCGTGCTCGGCCGCCCGTCGGCCGAGCTGACCACCGTGGCGGTGCCGGGGGCGTCCGTCGGCTGTGCGACCTCGACACGGATGCCGTCGTCCGCCGTCGCCGTGAGCACGGGCAGGGGTCCTCCGGCGAGCGCGGGCACGCTGTACTCGGTGCGCTCAGGAGCGAAGCCGTCAAGCGGCCGGCCGTCGACCTGGATGCCGGTGGCCTGGGCTGCGGGAACCGGCGCGACGGGCACGACCGGCACGAACAGCGCCGCGTTCTTGCCCGCGCCGATGCCGCTGCCCCATTCGTAGAACCCCTCGCGGATGCCGCCGTCGTTGTCGTTGACGAGGATCGAGAACGAGAAGGCGCCGGCGGCGGGGTCGACCCCGAGCACGTCCCACGGCACCGTGACGTCGTACGCGGTCGTCGTGCCGTCACGTGTGATCGCGGCGGGAGCATCGAGGACACCGACGGGCGCGGTGTAGCGGTAGACCCCCGGGCCATCCGCCCCGAGATACGCACCCAGCTCCACACGCGATGCGGGGTCGGCGCCGGGCAGCCCCCTGGCCACGGCGAACTGCAGGGAGTCCCCCGCCCAGAGCCTGTCGACCGTCGCTGCGGCGGTGTGGTCCTCGTCCTGCACATCGGCGCGCACACGCAGTCCGTCGGCGCTCCACGAGACCGCGAAGGTTCCGCCGAGGTCGTCGGCCGTCGCGACGGATCCGCTGAGCGGCACGTAGGTGCCGCGTGCCCGCCAGTCCACGGCGGTGCCGTCCGACGGCGCCGCCGCGATCGGCGCGAGCGCCGTCGTTCCCGCCAGCCGGCGCTCCTCGGACCCGGCCGTGGCGCGCACCGTGAACGGGTAGGGCTGCCACGTGTCGATGTCTCCGAGGTCCAGATCCAACGCGGCCGTCTCGCCGCCCGCGACCTGCACCGCCGCCTGCGTGCCCGATGCCGGGCCGACGGTCCACGCGATGTCGTCGACGTCCGCCGTCGGCGCTCCGGCCAGGTTCTGCACGGTCAGCGCGAGACCGACGTCGTCCGCGCCGGCCACCGGTCCGAGCGAGAGCACGGGGTTCTCGACGACGGTCGCGCTGTCGTCGACGAACGCGATGACCGCGTCGCCGCTGCGCACGGTGTACGCGACCGGGTGGGCGCCGAGCTCGCGCATCGGGGCGAGCGTCACCGCACCGGCCACCTCGCCGGAGGTGCCGGCGAGCGTCGTGCCCCCGCCGACCGGCCCGAAGACCGAGACGTCGCCCGCGATCCCGAGTGCTGCGCGATCGACCGTGACGGGCACGCCGGGGGTGCCGTCGAGCGGGATCTGGTCCGGCGTGCCGATGTGCACGGCCGGGTCGGCGACGATGGTGGGCGTCGCGAGGCCCCCGGTCAGGTAGACGGGATTCCCGCCGACGGTGACCTCGACGCGCCCGTTCGGCTGGGCGCGCCACGATCGGCCGTCGCCCTTGACGAGACGCGCGTCGCTCCCGGTGCTCACCGCCAGCGTCACCGGGTCGCCCGTCGCCCACATCATCCGCAGCACGTCGCCCGCGGCATCCGTGTACTCGGCCACGATGGCGCCGTCGACGCGCTGCAGGCCCGAGAGCTCCCGACCGGCGGTCAGGCGGTTGAACACCGCGAGCGCAGGATAGGCGGGCTTCGGGGTGAGCGCGGTGCCGCCGTCGGTGGGCAGCCGCGAGATGCCGAAGTTGTGCTCCTGCTCGGCAGGATTGGCACCCGAGTTGATCAGCTCGTAGTAGACGACGCGGTCGACGCCCGCGGCTTCGAGGAGCGCCGCCGACCGCACGATGTACGCGGCCTGCTGCTGTTCGGTGGTGCCGCCGGAGGTCGTCGTCCAGCCGTGCTCGCTGAGCCAGATCGGGATGCCGGAGCCCGGCGCGTACTGCTCGATCAGTGCCCGCAGCGTCGCCACGCCGGCTTCGGTACGCCCCTCCGGCGCCACCGGGAAGTCGTACGTGTGATAGCTGACGACGTCGAGGTGCTCGAGCGCGCCGAGCGCGAAGAGGTCCTCCATGAAGTCCCACTTGGCGCCGGCGCTGACGGGACCGACGACGCGCGCACCCGGTGCCGCCGCGTGGATCGCCGCGGCAGCCGGCACGAGAAGGTCCATGTAGCAGGCGGCGGTCATGCCGCACGCGCCGTTGTTGAAGGTGTGGTTGAACTCGTTGTAGATCTCGTAGTCCACGTCGGAGCCGTAGTGGGCGGCGGCCGTCGCGGCGTAGTTCGCGAACGCCGCGATCCCCTCGGGTGAGCTCGGCGTCTTGCCGCCGTCGTACCAGCGGCTGAAGTAGGCGAGGATGACCAGCGGCCGTTCGCCGCGGACCTTCGCGGCGGCGAGCTGCGCATCGAAGTGCGCGGGGAACTGGTACACCCCGGGCGACGTCTCGATGGTGTCCCACGACGGGCCCTCGCGGAGCATGCCCGCACCGAGCGGACCCATCAGGCTGTCGACCTGGTCGACCGAGTACCGGTTCACGTGGACCGCCAGCCCCACCGGATGATCGGAGGATGCGGGTTCGTCGGCATCCTCGACGATCGCCAGCGTCGCAGTGCGCGTCGCGGCGACCGGTGCGGTCACCGACATCGTGACCGAGTAGTAGCCGGCCGGCAGCGCGGCCAGATCGATGGATGCCCCGCCGCCGGCGACGGTCTCGACGCCCGAGTCGACGCGCTGCCCGGATGACGCACGGACGTCCCAGGTCACGCTGCTCGCCAGGGTGGTCACGCCGATGTGCGCATCGCCGACGTCGTAGACGAGGGCAGTGTCCGTGAAGGCCAGCGTGCCGGGGGGCGGGTCGTGCTCCTCGAACGACGGGTGGATCACGAGGTTGGCCTGGCTCGCCGGCGCGGTCATCCGCACGTCGTCGACCCATACGGTCCCTGCCCCGCGCACCAGCAGACGCATGACGAAGGTCATGCTGCCCAGTGGCTGGGTGTACGTCCACTCCAGCTTGGTCCACTCGTTCGTGCCGGCGGGCAGCTCGACGCGCTGCGAGTGGTCGCCGCTCAGCACGAAGTACGCGGCGCCCGATGACGAGAGGTTCTCCGTCTTCACCCAGGCGCTCATCGCGTAGGTGGTGCCGCCGGCCGCCCGGATGTTCTGGCGGAGGTCGACGTAGCTGTTCGAGTAGGCCGTGGCGTACTCGACCCGTGCCGCGGTCGTGGCGTCGTGGGCGGTCGCGGTGTCAGCCGAGATCACGAAGTCGGGCGTGCCCGACACCGTCGTCGTCCAGCCTTCGAACGAGTCGGACTCGGTGAGACTCGCCTGCGCGGGCGAGGAGGTGGCGAGCAGGATGCCGACGACCATGACGAAAGCCGTCAGCATGGCCGCAGCGGGCGCGACGATGCGCCGGTGCACGTGAGACATGGACTGATCCGATCCGGGTGACCGCCGTGGTCACCCCTTGATCGCGCCGGCCTGGCCGGCGCTGCGGAGGAACTGACGCTGGAACATCAGGAACAGCGCGATGGGGATGATCACCGAGATGAACATGCCCGCCATGAGCAGACTCGTCGGAGCGGTGTCGCTGACGCGGTAGAGCCCGACCGAGAGCGGCTGCAGATCCGGCGAGGGCAGGACCAGCAACGGCCAGAGGAATTCCTTCCACGAGCCGACGATCGTGAGGAGCGACACGACGCCGATCACGGGCCGCGACATCGGCAGGACGATCGACCAGAACACCCGGAAGACGCCCGCGCCGTCGATCTTCGCCGCCTCGAACACGTCCCGTGGCAGGCGATCGAAGAAGCGGGCCACCAGCAGCACGTTGAAGGCGCTGGCCGCGGTCGGCAGCCACACCGCCCAGTACGTGTTGACGAGGTTCACGCCGATCAGCGGCACATCGAGGATCGTCACGTAGAGCGAGATCAGCGACACGACGCCCGGGATGAAGAGCGTCGCGAGGACGCCGGCGTTGACCACCTTCGCGTAGCGGGGCTTCAGGATCGAGATCCCGTAGCCGCCGGTGAGGGCGACGAGCAGCCCGAAGAACCAGCATCCTGCCGCCATCCAGACCGTGTTGAGCAGGTATTGGCCGATGCGGATCTGCGACCACGCGTCGGGCAGGTTCTGCCACTGGATGCCGCTCGGCCACCACTCGAACGGATACTTGAGGATGTCCTGGCTGGTCGACAGCGCCGCCTTGAACAGCCACAGCAGCGGCCCGAACGAGACGACGATCAGGCAGGCGATGAGGACGACCGCGAGGATCCGCGTCGTGAGGCGGACCGAGCGGCGCGACCTGTCGAGCGCCGAGACGTTGGTGCGGTCGTCGGTGTCCTCCTTCGCCGCCTTCCCCTTGCCGATCGCGCGGACCGTGGTGGTCACGAAGGTCACGATTCGCTCCACTTCCGCGTCAGCCGCAGGTAGATCGCCGAGATCACGCTCAGGACGACGGCGAGGAGCAGGCTCAGGGCCGTCGCCTTGCCGAAGTCGCCCGACAGGAAGGCGTAGTTGTAGATGAGCATCAGGAGTGTCACCGTCCGGTTCTCGGGTCCGCCGCCGGTCATGACGAAGGGATCGGTGAAGACCTGCATGGTGCCGATGATCTGCAGCAGCAGCATGAGCAGGATCACGCTGCGCAGCTGGGGCAGCGTCACGTGCCAGGTGCGCTGCAGGATCGACGCCCCATCGACCTCGGCCGCGTCGTAGAGCTCGGCCTGGATCGACATGAGCGCCGCGAGGTAGATGATCGTGGCCGTGCCCGCCGTCGCCCACGTCGCCTGGATCACGATGCTGGGCATCGCGAGCGCCGGGTCCTGCAGCCAGCCGATCGGCCCCAGTCCGAACCAGCCGAGCACGGTGTTGAAGAGGCCGGACGACGAGGGGTCGTAGAACTGCTTCCAGAGCAGGACGCTGACCACGGGCGGGATGATGACGGGCAGGTAGACGAGGACGCTCGAGATCTGGCGGCTGCGCCGCAGCTCCGCCATCACCATCGCCATCAGGATCGGCAGGGGGAAGCCGATGAACAGCGCCAGGACCGCGAACCAGACGGTGTTGCCGGCGGCGGTCCACAGCAGCGGGTCGGCCAGCACGCGCTCGAAGTTGCGCAGGCCCACCCATGTCGGGTCGTTGATGAGGTCCGTCTGCTGGAAGGCGAGGATGAGGCTCTTGAGGATCGGCCACCACGCGAAGTAGCCGAACGTCAGCAGCAGCGGCACGAACATGACGAGCGTCGGCACGCCGCCGTTGCGCACCCACGCCACCAATCGCGCGCGCGGTCCCTTGCGCCGCCGGGGCGCAGCGGAGGGCGTAGCGGTGTCGGCGGCCGCGTCGGCCGGCAGACCGACGAAGGGCGGAGCGGTTGCGGTCACGGTGTGTCTCCCGTCGGTGTTCTC
Organism: Microbacterium sp. ZW CA_36; assembly: GCF_044987475.1. NCBI lineage: Bacteria > Bacillati > Actinomycetota > Actinomycetes > Micrococcales > Microbacteriaceae > Microbacterium > Microbacterium sp. ZW CA_36. The sequence continues at coordinate 16,437 of NZ_JBJDRL010000006.1, read as the reverse complement.
GGGCCGGATGCATCCGGTGGCCGCGGCTGTCCGCGGCCACCGGGAGCGGATCATCCGGCGTCGACCAGGTCCTGGACCTGCGTCTCGGCCGACGTCAGCAGCTCGTCGAAGTCCGCGTCCTCACGCGTGAGGACAGCCTGCACGACAGGGTCGAGCGCGGCGTACAGCTCCTGCGCCTTCTTCGCCGGCTCCGGGACGATCGTCGCCGTCGCGAGGCTGTCGAGGTAGGCGGTGTAGTTCTCGCGCGGAACGTTGATGTACGGCTCGATCCAGCCGAGGTACGTCTCGTACTGCTCGTCCGAGACGACCGGCACCTCCGGCAGGCCGACCGGCAGGTCGTCGGCGACCTGGGCCTCGGCCCACGTGACCGCCGCCTCTTCATCGACGTAGCGGTTCAGGAAGTAGAACTTCGTCCACTCCAGCGCCGCGCAGAGCTGGTCGGGCGTGGCCTTCGGGTTGAACCACTGGATGTTGCCGCCCCCGAGCACGCCCAGGGGGTCGTCGCCCGTCGGGAACGGGGCGAGTCCGAAATCCTCCTTCGGCATGCCGCGGCCGATCACGAGGCTGTTGTACAGGTTCGCCCCGTTGAGGCTCTGACCGATGGAGCCGGCGGCGATGTCGTCGCGGATGGCGTTGTTGTCATAGAGGAAGTTGGCACCGGCGGCCTCCTCCTCCCATCGCACATCGTGCAGGAACTGCAGGCTCGCCTCCATCCCGGGCGTGTCCAGGGTGACGGTCGTGGTGTCGCCGTCGACCTCCTCGACGAGGTCGCCGTTCGAGTACGACATCGATGTCAGCAGCCAGCCTCCGGTGTTGGCGGTGGTGGGGATGATGAAGCCGGTCTGCCCGGTCTCGTCCGAGATCGTGGCGGCGGCATCCAGCACCTCGTCCCACGTCGTGGGGGGTGCGTCGGGGTCGAGACCGGCCTCGGTGAACAGCGCGCGGTCGTAGATGAGACCCATCGTGTAGGCGGCTCGCACCACGCCGTAGGTGTGGCCGTCGGCGTCCTCGGTGACGGCCTTGAGCTGCGGGTTCAGCTGGCTCAGCACGTCGTCGCTCTCGACGTACGCCGTGATGTCGGCCGCCTGGCCGCGCTCGATCAGCGACTGGATGTCGGTGAACGGCACCTGCAGGGTGGTCGGCAGCGTTCCGCCGACGAGCAGCGCGGGGAAGGTGGAGACGTCGTACTTCGTCTCTTCGTCGTCGATGGTGATGTTGGGGTGGTCCTCTTCGAACTGCGCGACCGCGTTCTCCCACGCCTCGAGGTTGGCCGTCTGGTCCGACGTCGGTCGCTCGCCCACCGTGATGGTCACATCAGCATCGGGGTCGCACGTCACCGCCTCGGCCGACGGCGTCGACGAGGGCGAACCGCCGCCCGCGCATCCGCTCACGAGCAGTCCCGTGACGGCGATGCCCGTGACGAGTCCGCCCGCGCGAACCCAGCGCTGCTGTGTCATTTGTCTCTACTCCTTCGTAGTTCGGCGTGCACTCTGATCTCGATGCGAATCTCAACCGGTTTCATCACTCTGGCGTGAAACATATCCGATGTCAAGCCGGGATCGAGCCGTCGCTCAGCCAGCCCTCCCGTGCGAGCCATGCGGCGCACGCATTCGTCCACGGCACGAGGTCGCCTCCGAGGCCGCAGCCGTGCCCGCCGAGAGGGTACAGGTGAAGCTCGTGCGGGATCCCCGCGTGGTGCATCGCCGACGACAGCAGGAGCGAATGCTCGACGGGGACCTTCTGATCGTCGAACGAGTGGAAGAGGAAGGATGCTGGCGCAGCGGCGGTGACGAGCGACTCCAGCGATAGTGCCGCCCGACGAGCGGGAGTATCTTCGTCACCGAGGAGGACCTCGCTGGATCCCTGATGAGAGTGCTTTTCCAACGAGACGACCGGATACCCGAGCACCAGCCCGTCGACGCGGCGGGTCGCGTCGGCGGGCCGGAGTGCAGCGAGCCCGGCGGCGTGCCCCCCGGCGGAGAAGCCCACGAGCAGCACGCGGTCGGCGCCCGCGCCGCGCAGCTCGGCGATACGGGCGCCGATCGCGTCGTGCGCGGCGGGGTGCGCCATCCCGACGGGATACCGGAAGATGTCAGCCTCGACTCCCAGCGCGCGCAGCCACGCGACGACGGGCTCCGCCTCGTGCGGTGCATGGTGGCGGTAGCTCCCACCCGGGAGAACAAGTGCTCTGATCGTCATGTCACACCTTTGAAACCGGTTGTTGCCTCACAGCGTTGCATGTACGCTCGTCGGCGGGCAACTCCGATGCCAAGACGCGGACGCCCCGGCAAGTGAGGAGCAAAGGTGCACGACGACCGGTCGCATGTGCAGGCACGCCTGCGGAGGTTCACCAGGGAGCGGCTCGAGCCGGCCGTGCACCCCGAGTTCCACCCGCTGCGGGTCGAGCACTGGTCCGTCCCCGACGAGCCGGTGCGGTTCGCGGAGGCGGTCGATCGCGGGTACGAGCCGACTCCGGCCGGCTGGACGTGGGGCCGTGCGTGGAGCTCGACGTGGTTCCGGCTCTCGGGTCGGCTCCCCGAGGGGTGGAGCCCGCAGCACACCGAGATCGTCTGCGACCTCGGCTTCACGGCCGACCGCCCGGGCTTCCAGGTCGAGGGTCTGGCGTACCGCCCGGACGGCAGCATCCTCAAGGCGGTCTCACCCCGCGGCCACCACCTGCCGCTCGACGCGGACGCCGGCGACGACCTCACGCTCTACGTCGAAGCTGCCGCGAACCCCGACGTCGCGGGTGAGTGGACCTTCGCGGCGACGCCGCTGGGCGACAAGCTGACGTCGGGCGAAGGGCCGCTGTACAGCCTCGGCGCCATCGGCTTCGTCAGGCGAGACGAGACGGCGTGGGAGCTGCTGCAGGACATCCAGGTGCTCAGCGGCCTGTTGGGCGAGCTGCCGCAGGACTCCCCGCGGCACCACACCATCGTGCGAGGCCTCGAGCGGATGCTCGACGTCGTCGATCCCGACGACGTCGCGGCCACCGCGGCGCTCGCCCGCGAGACCATCGCACCCCTGCTCGCCTCCCCCGCGCACGCGTCCAGCCACCGCATCGTCGCGGTCGGCCACGCGCACATCGACTCCGCGTGGCTCTGGCCCACCCGCGAGACGATCCGCAAGGTGGCGCGGACGTTCGCGAACGCGCTGGAGCTCATGCAGCGGCATCCGGAGTTCGTCTTCGCCGCCTCGTCGGCGCAGCAGTACGCGTGGCTCGAGGAGCACCACCCCGCATTGTTCGCGCGGGTGCGCGAGCAGGTGCAGGCCGGCAGGTTCGTGCCCGTCGGCGGCATGTGGGTCGAGTCCGACACGAACATGCCCGCCGGCGAGTCGATGATCCGTCAGTTCCTCCACGGCAAGCGGTTCTTCCGCGAGCGTCTCGGGGTCGAGACCGAGGAGGTCTGGCTTCCGGACTCGTTCGGCTACTCGGCGGCGCTGCCGCAGATCGTCCGGGGCACGGGCAATCGCTGGTTCCTGACGCAGAAGCTGTCGTGGAGCCAGGTGAACCGGCTGCCGCATCACACCTTCTGGTGGGAGGGGATCGACGGCACGCGCGTGTTCACCCATCTGCCCCCGGCCGACACCTACAACTCCGAGCTGACGCCGGCCGAGCTGCTGCACACCGAGCGCAACTTCAAGGACGCCGGTGCCGCCACGACCTCGCTCGTGCCGTTCGGGTACGGCGACGGAGGCGGCGGCCCGACCCGCGAGATGCTGGCCGCCGCCGAGAGGTCACGCGACCTCGAGGGCCTTCCCCGCGTCGAGATCGCCGCGCCCCGCCGGTTCTTCACGGATGCCGAGGCCGAGTACGCGGACGCGCCGGTGTGGGCGGGCGAGATGTACCTCGAGCTGCACCGGGGCACCTACACGTCGCAGCTGCGCACGAAGCAGGGCAACAGGCGCAGCGAGCAGCTCCTGCACGAGGCGGAGCTCTGGTCGGCGACGGCGGCGATCCGCACCGGCGAGCCGTATCCCTACGACGAGCTGCGGCGGGCCTGGGAGACCGTGCTGCTGCTGCAGTTCCACGACATCCTCCCCGGCAGCTCGATCGCCTGGGTCCATCGCGAGGCCGAGCGCGACCACGCGCGGATCCGCGACGAGCTCACCACGATCATCGACCGCGGTGTGGCCGCCCTCGTCGGCACCGGATCGACGCCGTTCGTCGCCAACCCGATGCCCCTGCCCGGCCTCGGCGTCGGGGCGTTCGCCATCGGCGCCCGCGCCGAGACGGCGGCCGACGCGACGTGGGAGCGCCGACCCGACGGTGGCCTGGCGGTCGACAACGGTGTGCTCCGAGCGGTCATCGACGCGCGCGGGCTCGTCGTCTCACTCGTCGACGAGGTCTCGGGTCGCGAGGCGGTGGCCCCGGGCGGCGCGGCGAACCGGCTGGTGCTGCACCGCGACACCCCGAACGAGTGGGATGCCTGGGACATCGACGACCACTACCGCCGCAACGCCACGCCCCTCGACGTCGGCGCGCCCGAGTCGCTGGACGCCGTGACGGACGACGACGGATCGGTGACGGTGACGGTGGTCCGCTCCTTCGGCGCGTCGCACGTGACGCAGCGGCTCACCCTCGCGCCCGGCGCGCCTGTGTTGGACCTCGAGCTGGTCATCGATTGGCACGAGAGCCAGAAGCTGCTGAAGCTGTACGTCGACATCGATGTGCACGCCGACGTCACCGCCGCCGAGACCCAGTTCGGCCACGTGCACCGCGTCACGCACGAGAACACCTCCTGGGAGGCCGCGCGCTTCGAGTTCTGCGCGCATCGGTGGGTGCACGTCGGCGAGCCCGGCTACGGCGTCGCGGTCGCCAACGACTCCACCCACGGGCACGACGCCCGCCGCACCCCGCGCACCGGGGGCGGGCGCTCCACCACGCTGGGCATGTCGCTCATCCGCGCACCCCGCTTCCCCGACCCCGTGGCCGATCAGGGCACGCATACCCTGAGGGTCGCGTTGCGGCCGAATGCCGGCATCCGGGATGCCGTCGCCGAGGGGTACCGGCTCAACCGGCCCGTGCGGCGCGTCACCGGCGACCACGCCGCGGCCGCCCTCTTCGCCGTGCGCAGCGAGACCGTGGTGGCCGAGACGGTCAAGCTGGCCGACGACGAGTCCGGCGACGTCATCCTCCGGCTGTACGAATCGGCCGGCGGTCGGGGATCCGTCTCGGTGACGGCGCTCTTCGACGCCGCGAGCTGCGAGCGCACCGACCTGCTCGAGCGCGCGACCGGCGATCCGTGGGATGCGCCGTCCACGACGCTCGAGTTGCGGCCGTTCGAGATCGTCACCCTCCGCTATCGGCGCCGGGCCGGGCACGAGCGAGACGAACTACGATGACGCGATGTGTTCGTAACGGTTCACCGTTCCATTAATTCACGAGCCGCTGTATCGTGGCGTCATGCTCGCTCCCACGGCTACCGTCACGCATACCGCAGCGCTCGCCCGGTTCGGCCACGCTTTGTCCGATCCGACACGAGTGGGCATCCTGCTGGCGTTGCGTGAGGCGCCGGCCTATCCGTCGGACCTCGCGGACACGTTGGGCGTCTCCCGGCAGGTGATGTCCAACCAGTTGGCGTGTCTCCGCGGCTGCGGTCTCGTGGAGGCGACCCCTGACGGCCGTCGCAGTCAGTATCGGCTCGCTGACTCTCACCTCGCGCCGGCGCTCAATGAACTGCTGCAGGTCGTTCTCGTTGTCGAACCGGACTGCTGTGACGGGGAAGGCTGCAGCTGCGCATGAGCATCAGCCTCACGGCCGATCGCCGCGCCGTCCTGCAGCGACGGATCCGCTGGATCGTCACCGCCACGATCGCCTACAACCTGATCGAAGCGATCGTCGCGATCACCGCCGGCAGCATCGCCTCCTCCGGCGCGCTGATCGCCTTCGGCCTGGACTCCACCATCGAGGTCCTCTCCGCTGCCGCGGTGGCCTGGCAATTCACCCGCCAGGACCCGGAACGCTGGGAGAAGCCCACTCTGCGTGTCATCGCCGTCGCGTTCTTCTCCCTCGCGATCTACGTCGTCATCACATCGCTGCTGACGCTGCTGGGACGAGTCGAGGCGCAGCACACCACGCTCGGCATCATCATCACCGCGCTCGGCGTGATCATCATGCCGTTCCTCTCCCTGGCCGAACGACGCACCGGCCGCGAACTCGGTTCCGCCACCGCCGTCGCCGACTCCAAGCAGACGCTCATCTGCACCTACCTGTCCGCCGCGGTCCTCGCGGGTCTCCTCCTCAACAGCCTCCTCGGCTGGTGGTGGGCTGACGCCATCGCCGGCCTCGTCATTGCCGGCTTCGCCATCCGAGAAGGCGTCGAAGCCTGGCGCGGCGACGCCTGCGCCACCTCCGTCGGCATGCTCCTCGAGGACGAACACAACGACGACGACCACGACCACGGCTGATGTCGCCGATCTCCTGATGGCAACCCAGAGAAGGGTCGCCGGCGAGCGCGCGGGTCAGCGCTGGTCGTCGGCGGTGGCGTCCCGTTCGTAGACATCCGGGATGCCGTCCCCGTCGGCGTCGACGGCGTCCTCGGCGGCGATGCGCTTGTAGCGACGGTTGCGCGTCAGGAGGATCACGGATGCCGCGAGCGAAGCGACCACGGACGCGACCATGATGGCGATCTTGGCGTCGTCGTTGTGCGGACTGTCCGCGCCGAAACTGAGCTCGGCGACCAGCAGTGAGACCGTGAAGCCGATTCCCGCAAGGATGCCGACGCCGATGAGGTCGATCCAGCGCAGCGCGGGGTCGAGGCGTGCCCGCGTCGCAGCGGTGAGCACACGAGTCGTGAGCACGATCCCGATCGGCTTGCCCAGCACCAGCCCCGCCACGACGCCGATCGTGACGGGGTCCGTGATCGCCCGCGTGATGCCTTCGACGCCGCCGAGTGCGACGCCCGCCGCGAAGAAGGCGAAGACCGGTACGGCGAAGCCCGTCGAGAGCGGCCGGAACCGATGCTCGAACTCCTCGGCGAGTCCGCCGTCGCGTGACGTCACCGCGCCGCCCTTCGGCGGCCTGACCGGGATCGTGAACGCGAGGGCGACGCCCGCGATCGTGGCGTGAACACCCGACGCGTGCATGAAGGCCCACGCGGCGAAGCCGATCGGGAGCAGGATCACCCATGCGGCGGCGGGCTTGAGGTGGAACACCGCCTGGTACCGCTGGGCGAGGAAGCCGTAGACGGCGATCACGGCCAGCGAGATGACGAGCGCAACCACGTCGATCTCGCTGGTGTAGAAGATGGCGATGATGAGGATCGCGATGAGGTCGTCGACGACCGCGAGCGTGAGCAGGAAGATCCGGAGCGGGCTCGGCAGATGGGAGCCGACCAGCGCCAGAACCGCCACCGCGAACGCGATGTCGGTGGCCGTCGGGATCGCCCAGCCGACCGCCAGGCTGGGGTGGTTCCACACGACGGCCGTGTAGATCACGGCCGGGACGACCACTCCGCCGACCGCCGCGGCGACGGGGACGATCGCGGTGCGGAAGTCGCGAAGGTCGCCGACGACGACCTCGCGCTTGAGCTCGAGTCCCACGAGGAAGAAGAAGATCGCGAGGAGTCCGTCCGCCGCCCAGGTGCCCAGCGAGAGGTCCAGGTGCCACGGAGCGTAGCCGACGGTGAAGTCCCGCAGCGCGAAGTACGATTCCGCCGCGGGGCTGTTCGCCCAGATGAGGGCGACGACCGCAGCGGCCACGAGGAGCGCGCCGCCGACGGCTTCCTTCCGCAGCAGCGCGCCGATCCGGCTCGCCTCGGCGTAGCTTCCCCGGCGGGGGAACGAGGAGGAAGTGGGGCGTGGGTTCTGATGAGTCACGGGGATGCCATCCGGCTGATCGATCGACAGAGACAGTGTCGACCAGACTTCCCGACGCGCCTCCGCCAGCTTACAGAGCCCCGCGGGCATGCCCTCCCGATGTGACGCGGTCAGCCGACCGGCCGCCGCCGTTCCTTTGCTCTTCGGTACTCGTTCGCCATACTGACGTCCATGGATGACGTGAACGAGTGGCTGTTGACGTGGGGCGACCATCTCTGGACCTGGGTGGTGCTTCCCGTCGTCGTCTTCCTCGGGCTGTACTTCACGATCCGTTCGGGGGTGGTGCAGTTCCGACTCATCCCGGAGATGTTCCGCACGCTCACCGACAAGACTCCGCGCACGGCATCCGGAGAGCCGCAGTCGGTGTCGGCGTTCCAGGCGTTCACGATCTCCGCGGCGTCGCGCGTGGGTGTCGGCAACATCGCGGGCGTCGGAACGGCGATCGCGGTGGGCGGTCCCGGAGCCGTGTTCTGGATGTGGGTCATGGCGTTCATCGGCGGCGCCTCCAGCTTCATCGAGTCCTCCCTCGCGCAGCTGTTCAAGGTGCGCGACAGTGACAGCTTCCGCGGCGGCCCGGCGTACTACATGCAGCGCGGGCTCAAGGCGCGCTGGCTGGGCGTGTGGTTCGCGATCATCCTCATCGTCTGCTTCCCCTTCGCCTTCAGCTCGTTGCAGGCGAACACGATCTCGGCGACCGTGACCTCCAGCATCGGCGGCGGGCCGGCATGGCTCCCGTGGGGCATCGGGATCGGGATCGCGGCGCTGACCGGCCTGGTCGTCTTCGGCGGCGTGCGTCGCATCGCGTCGGTCACGCAGCTGCTGGTGCCGATCATGGCGCTCGCCTACCTCCTGCTGGGCCTCATCGTGGTCGGGCTTCACGTCGACCGGATCGGCCCGGTCTTCGCGGAGATCTTCACCCAGGCGTGGGGGTTCAACGAAGTCGTCGGCGCGACGTTCGGCTACATCGTCCTCACCGGCGTGAAGCGCGGCATGTTCTCGAACGAGGCCGGCCTCGGCTCGGCACCCAACGCGGGGGCGAGCGCCGCCGTGACGCACCCGGTCAAGCAGGGACTCGTCCAGACTCTCGGGGTCTACTTCGACACCTTCCTGGTGTGCTCGATCACCGCATTCATCATCCTCGTCTCGGTGCCCGATCTCGCCGGGGCGGAGCGAGGGATCGGACTGACGCAGGGCGCCCTCGTCGGCACGCTCGGCGAGTGGTCCAACATCGCGTTGAGCGTCATCATCTTCCTGCTCGCGTTCTCATCCATTCTCGGCAACTACTACTACGGCGAGTCGAACATCGAGTTCATCACCACCCGTCGCTCGGTGCTCACCGGCTACCGCATCCTCGTCATCGTCGCCGTGCTCGCCGGATCGGTCGTGGGAGCGGACCTCGTCTGGAATTTCGCCGACGGAGTGATGGGGCTCATGGCGCTCACCAACCTCATCGCCATCGGCCTGCTGTCAGGCATCTCCTTCCGATTGCTGAAGGACTACACCGCGCAGCGCCGGGCCGGCCGGGACCCGGTCTTCACCCGTGCACTCCTTCCCGACATCACCGGCATCGAGTGCTGGGAGGACGAGCTCAGCGTCACAGGTCCGATCGACGTCCAGACCAAGCGCCACCAGGCCGAGAAGCACCGCGACCACCTGCACCAACAGGACTGAGCCTCGCCGCACGGCACGGGGACGACGCGGTCCGGCGGCGTCTGCTCACTCGTGGACCGCGGAGGAGACGAGCGCCGGCTGCCGGTTCGCCGCGCGGGCGTCGACCGTGAGTCGCCGGGCGATGAGCAGAGACGCCGCAGCCGCGAGCAGCACCGCGACGGTCGTCACCACGCCGAGCGGGAGGATGCTGAGGGCACCGGCGACGCCGACCAGCGGGGCTGCGACACCGCCGAAGCCGAACCGGACCATCCCCAGGAGCGACGACGCCGTCCCGGCGATCTGCGGGTACTCGACCAGGGCGAGCGTGGTCGCCGGCGGTGACGAGATCGCGACGCCGGCGGCCAGGAGGAAGAGCGCCACGATGACCACCCAGAGCGGCACCGCCGTGAGGCCGGCCACGAGCAGTCCGGCTGCCCCGAGCGCGGCGACGAGGATGCCGATCGCGAGCGTTCCCACGATGCTCCATCGCTCTGCCGCGCGGCCGGCGAGGTAGCCGAAGGTCATGAAGCCTGCGGAGTTGAGCCCGAAGGCCAGGGCGTACCCCATCGGGGAGAGGCCGTAGATGTCCTGCAGCACGAAGGTCGCGCCCGACAGGTACGCGAACAGCGCCGCGTACAGGAACCCCTGATTGAGGACCGCTCCGAGGAAGACGCGGTCCGACAGGAGCGTCCGGAAGTCACTCATGGTCTGGGCGAACCCTCCACGTGAGCGCAGCGCGACGGGGAGCGTCTCGCGGAACACCAGCAGCGTGGCGATCAGGATGAGCGCGCCGATCGCGGCGAGGAAGCCGAACAGTCCGCGCCAGTCGGTCACGGCGTTGAGCATTCCGCCCAGCAGCGGCCCGACGATGGCGGCGAGACCGCCGATGACGGTGAGCCGGCCGTAGAAGCGGATCAGGGCGCCGCCCGCGTAGATGTCGCGGCCTGCTGCCTGGGCGATCACGATTCCGACCCCGCCGGCGAGGCCCTGCACGAACCGGGCGACGATGAGCAGCTCCACGGTGGGGCTGATCGCGCAGAGCACCGAGGTGACGATGTACGCGACAATGCCGACGAGCAGGATGCCGCGTCGCCCGAAGCGGTCCGACAGCGGACCGGCGATCAGCTGCCCCCCGGCGAGCCCGATCAAGCAGGCGGTGACGGTCAGCTGCGCGACGGAGGTCGCGGCATCCAACTCCGCAGTCAGCGCCGGGAGGGCGGGCAGGTAGAGGTCCATCGAGATCGGCCCGAACACGGTCAGCAGCAGCAGGAGCGTCGGCAGGAGCCGACGGAGCAGGGGCGAAGGCGAAACGGTCTGGTCGAGCATGCCACCAGCCTTCCGGCCGCGCGCCGGCGGGAGGAGTCCCTGACGAGGGGTGTACCGCCAGGGCATCCCCCGGGCAGCGACGCCCGACCTACGATGTCGACATGGACAACCGAGCCGAGGTGCGGGAGTTCCTCATGTCGCGGCGGGCGAAGGTCACGCCGGACGCCGCGGGACTCACCGCCGGCTCGAACCGGCGCGTGGCGGGTCTGCGCCGCACCGAGGTGGCGATGCTGGCGGGAGTCAGCGTGGAGTACTACGCCAAGCTCGAGCGCGGGGCGATCGCCGGCGCCTCCGCGTCTGTGCTCGAGGCCGTCTCGCGCGCACTGCAGCTGGACGACACCGAGCGCGCACACCTCCTCGACCTCGCGCGTGCGGCCGACGGCATCCCGTCTTCCGGGCGTCCCCGCCGCCGCGCGGCGAAGCCGGCGGCGCCGCGGCCGAGCCTGCTGTGGGCGATGTCGGCGATCACCGACGCGGTGGCCTTCGTGCGCGATCAGCACCAGGACATGCTCGCGACCAACGCCCTCGCCCGAGCCTTCTACTCCCCGCTCATCGGAGACGGCGGCCGGACGCCGAACCTGGCTCGATTCCAGTTCCTCGACCCGGCGTCGCGGGAGTTCTACCCGGAGTGGGATCGCATGGCCGAGATGTGCGTCGCGATCATGCGCAGCGAGGCGGGCCGCGATCCGCACGACAAGGGATTGCAGGACCTGGTCGGCGAGCTGTCGACCCGCAGCGACACGTTCCGCCGGCTGTGGGGTGCGCACGACGTGCGCACGCACGGGGCGGGCACGAAGCACTTCCACCATCCCGTCGTGGGCGACGTCACCCTCGCCTTCGAAGAACTCGCGATCACCGCCGAGCCGGGCCAGGTGCTGCTGATCTACACCGCCGAACCAGGGTCGCCGTCGGCCGAGCGGCTGCGGCTGCTCGCCTCCTGGAGTGCCGACCACCCCGTCGACGTCTCCTCGTAGAGACCGGGGTATGCGTGATCGCCACGGCGCGGGACGCGACGAACGTGACAGCTGGGGTGCGGTTCATCCCGACGGTCGGGTCGAGTCCCGCTGTCGCGTGAGATACGCGACCTCCGCCGTGTTGCTCGCCAGGGCAAGCGCCGCGTCGTAGGCTGCGGCCGCCTCCGCGGGTCGCCCCAGTCGCCGCAGCAGCTCCGCACGGGCAGCGTGATACGGGTGGTAGGACTCCAGCTCCGGCCTGAAAGTGTCGACGAGGGCGAGCCCCGGCTCCGGCCCGTCGCGCTCGCTCACCGCGATCGCGCGGTTCAACTGCACGATCGGCGAGCGGTCGAGCCGCAGAAGGTGATCGTAGAGCGCGACCACCTGCGTCCAATCGGTCGCGTCGCCGTCGGTGTGGACGGCGTTGATCGCGGCGAGCAGCTGGTAGCGGCCCGGCGGCATGCCGGATGCCAGTCGCGCACGGACCAGCGCATGCCCCTCCGCAATCGACTCGGCATCCCACTGCCCGCGGTCCTGCTCGCCGAGAGGCACGAGCTCGCCTGCCGACGACACGCGCGCCGGGCGGCGCGCGTCGGTCAGCAGCATCAGCGCCAGCATCCCGGTCGCCTCGCCGTCGTCGGGCAGCAGCTGGTGCAGGAGCCGGGCGAGACGGATCGCCTCGCCGGTCAGCTCCTCGCGCACTGGTGCGCTGTCGGGGCCGCTGGCGAGATATCCCTCATTGAAGATCAGGAACAGCACGGTCAGCACACCCGCCACCCGGCCCGGCAGGTCCTCGGCCCCCGGCACTCGGTAAGGGATGCCGGCGGCGGCGATCTTCGCCTTCGCCCGCGTGATGCGCGCCCCCATCGTGGTCTCCTGCACCAGGAACGCGCGGGCGATCTCGGGCACGCTCAGTCCGCCGACCATCCGCAGTGTCAGCGCGACACGCGCCTCCATAGCGAGGGCAGGGTGACAGCAGATGAAGATCAGCCGCAACCGGTCGTCGTCGATCGCGCCGAGTGGCTCGGGCTCTGCGTCGTACACGAGCTGCGCCTCCCTGTGTCTCGCGTCACGGCTGCTCTCGCGCCGGATGCGGTCGATCGCCTTACGGGTGGCGGTGGTCGTGAGCCACGCGCCGGGGTTGGGCGGGATGCCCTCCGCCGGCCAGTGCTCGGCGGCGGAGGCGACAGCGTCCGCGGCGGCATCCTCGGCGATGTCGAGGTTGCCGAACCGCTTCGCGAGGGTCGCCACCACCCGCGCCCACTCGTCGCGGTGAGCGCGGGTCAGGGCATCATGCGCGTCGATCACCCGGCGAGCAGCGGCCGCACCTCGAGCCGACGATTGCAGGCTTTGGAGCCCTCGACCATCAGCTTCAGGGCGACGTCCAGGTCGGCGGCTTCGATGATCCAGAACCCCGCGGCCCACTCCTTCGCCTCGACGAACGGGCCGTCGGTGAACACCGGCTCGTCGCCACGGCCGTCGATGACGGTGGAGACGGTCGGATCGGCGAGCCCGGCGGCGAAGACCCAGTGGCCGCCGGCGCGGAGCCTGTCGTTGAACGCATCGATCGCGACGCCTTCCTCGGCCGTCCCCGAGTTGCTTCGGCTGTCGATGACGTTGACCAGGTACTGCATGCTCATATCCTCTCTCTCGCGTGACGCATCAGACCAGGGCCGGCCTGATGGTGGGCGGGATCGCGGTCACCGCGAGCAGTGAAGCGCTCGTGGTCGCGGATCCTCGCCTTCACTACCGCTACGAATGGGACCGACGGGATTCGACAGGGCGTCGGAAATCAGCGCGGTGCAGGACGCGTGCGGCGGAGCACGATCACGTCGGCCGGATGCAGGACGATGACGTCGCCGGCGCTCAGGTCACGACCCGTGAGCAGGTCGGTGCCACTCGCATGGAGGCGGATCGTCGCATCCCGCGGACCGTGGTGGAGCAGGAAGTCGACGGTCTGTCCGGATGCCGCGATCCGCGTCGCGAACTCGAGGCCGGGGACGTCGGCGTACGGGCCGACGAGGTCGTGCCGCTCGAGCGCATCGGTCACGATGCGCGAGAGCCCGGTCGCGTCGAGCTGAGTGCCCACGTACCACACGTGTCCCTCGCGGCCGCCGTCGACGGCAACCGCACGACGCGTGATCGCGGGCTCGCCCGCGTAGAAGTCCGCTCCATAGCGGGCCAGCACCTCGGCCCCATCCGGGACGAGCACCTCGAAGACCATCTCCCCGGCTGCGGGAGAGGCACCCCCCTCCCCGTCGAACACGACGGGGTTCATGACGCCCGGTTCGGCGGCATCCGTCTCGGCGACGCGCACGCCGGCGAGCCCGGCGAGCGGTCCGGGTGCATCCGCGAGGAATCGGCGGTCGTCCTCATCCGCTCGGCCCGACAGGCACCCGGTGATGACCGTGCCGCCGCGCTCGGCGACGGTGCGCAGGCGGGCGGCGGTGTCCCCCTTCACGAGGTGGAGCAGCGGCGCAGCCACGACGTCGTAGGCGCTCAGATCGGCAGTCACCGGCACGACATCGAGCTGCGCGCCGGCCTCCCAGAACGGGCGCGCCCAATCGGTGATGGTCGACAGGTACCGGAGGTGGCGGTTCGGGCCATCGGCCATCTCCACCGCCCACCACGAGTCCCAGTCGACCACCAGCGCGCAGCGTGTGGGAGTCCGGGCACCGAGGAGGATGCCACCGACGGTCTCCACCTCCTTGCCGAGGCCGGCCACCTCGCGGAAGGTGCGGGTGTCGAGTCGCCCCGAGTGGTCGAGAACGGCTCCGTGGGTCATCTCGCACGCGCCACGTGACGCCCGCATCTGGAAGTACAGAACCGAGTCCGCGCCGTGGGCGACCGCCTGCCACGACCAGAGCCGCACGATGCCCGGCCGCCTCACCGGATTGACGTCGCGCGACGCGGTGACCGACGGTGTCTGCTCCATGAGCCAGAACGGGGCGCCGTCCTTCAGCCCGCGCATGAGGTCGTGAGCGAGCGCCGTCGCCCACGGCTCGTCGTATCGGCGCGGATAGTTGTCCCAGGACGCGAAGTCGAGGTCGGCGGACCAGCGGTGATAGTCCAAGGGCTGGAAGAAGCCCATGAAGTTCGTGGTGACCGGCAGCTCGGAGTGCTCGCGGATCGCGCCCTTCTCGTCGCGGAACTGGCGGAGCGCGTTGTCGGTCGAGAATCGATGGAAGTCGAGCGTGATGCCCTGGAAAGCCGTCTTGCCGGGCCCTCCCCAGTGCTCGGTGAGCGCACTCGGGGGCTCGATCTCGTCCCAGTCCGTGAAGCGGTGCGACCAGAACACGGTGTTCCACGCCTCGTTCAGCTCATCCAGCGTTTCGTAGCGGGCCTTGAGCCAGCGGCGGAACTCCGCGGCGCACAGCTCGCAGTAGCAGCGACCCCCGTACTCGTTGCCGACGTGCCACGCGACGACAGCAGGGTGCGACCCGTAGCGCTCTGCGAGGCGCAGGGCGATCTGCGCGGCGAGGCGCCGATAGTCCGGTGAGCTCCAGCATGCATTGTGACGTTGTCCGTACCGGTGCCGTCGCCCCTCGAAATCGACCCGTGTGATGTCGGGATACTTCCGGGCCATCCAGGGAGGAAGCGCCCCCGTGCCCGTGCCGAGGCAGATCGACCGCCCTTCGTCCGCTGCCCGTTGGACGATCTTGTCGAGCATCGAGAAGTCGAGCACATCCTCGTCGGGCTGCGTCAGCGCCCAGGTGAAGACCCCGACGGTCACCGTCGTGATGCGCGCGGCGTCGAAAGCCTCGTAATCGCGGTCCCAGATCTCATCCGGCCACTGCTCGGGTGAGTAGTCCCCGCCGTAGGCGAGGTGATCGAGCTCGGGCAGGCGTGCGGCAACCGGCTGGCCGGCCGGGTGGCCCAGGATCGTGACTTCGGGCAGCGGCCGCGGTCGCAGGTCAGGCATCGTCGGTGAACCTCTTCGTGACGTGGTGGAAGACAGGGCGCGCCATCAGCGTGAGAAGACCGACGAACGCCCACAGGAAGAGCATCAGGACCACTTCGGATGCGACGAGCACGACGAAGGCGGCGACGAGGACGAGCGACAGGACACCCAGCGAGTAACCCCACCGCGGAACGATCTGCGTGAGCGCGACGCGCGCGGCATCGCGGGTTCGAAAGCGGAAGCCGGCCGTGAGGACGAGCATGTGGCCGCTCCACACGATGACGAGCGCGGCGAGACACAGCAGGAGCGGGCGCACTGCCGCTCCGCTGTCGACCGCATCGAGGTGGACGAGGTTGAAGGTCAGCAGCGCGAGGACGAGGCTCACGGGAGCCGCCCAGGCGAGTGTCGCACCGATGTCTCGACGATAGGCGCGGAAGAAGTACCTCCCCGGCGCCAGGTCGTTGGAGCGGGTCGCCGCGCGGACAGCCGAGACACCGGCGACGAGTGCGGGCGCCAACGGCAGCAGAGCGAAGACGAACAGGGGAAGGTTGGACGGGTCGCGATCGAGCAGCAGCACGGCACCGATCGTAGGAAGCGTCGCGAGCAGGAGCTGCGCCTCGAGGACCAGCATCCGATAGACCACGGCGGCGGCGCGGGAGAGCGGTCCGCGCCCGATCTCATCCGCCGTGCCTGCCCGGCGCGGGCGGTGGTCGATGCTCATGTCTCTTCTCCTTCGGGCGGGCGGAACGGCGGGACGGCGGACCGGCGGGGACGGCGGGGGGGCCG